>JAQBHM010000175.1:0-2969 GCA_032127795.1 Bacteroidales bacterium
CAGGAACAGAAGACTCCGGAAAGTAGTAAAGATAGTGCCTGAAGGCACCTTCAAGTTCCTCCTCAAGAGGTCTCACTGAGGGCCATACCTGCTTTACCTCATCCCAGAGTGTCAGGTTCTGAAGGTCCGTCGCAAAAAGTATAAATGATGATTTCCATCTTTCATCCAAAGGATCCCCGAGTCCCAGAACAGTACTGTAAGTAGTAAGTGCTCTCCCGTACCTGGTTATAAGTGAATCAGCCTTTGCACCCAGCTCAGGAGGCGGAGTCTCAAAAATCTCACTACCAAGCTCTTTGACAGTGATATCACATTCAATACCCGCCAGATTGACCCTGAAGGGATCACGGACACACCCCGCAGAAAAGAAGATAATTAAAAGGAGTATAAACACTCTGGATAACATGACTCTTGCAACCATAATAACGGAATACCGGGTTTTATGCACAAAATAAGGACATTTATTTCTAAATTTGTTCAGATAAACAGTGTAATATGAAAAGAGATAGAAGATGTTCATTGATCCGGGCATTCATGATACTGTTAATTACAGTCTCAACCGTCAGGGTGACAGCACAGGATTTCGAATTCGGGATACATGCTGATCCGCTTATTTGCTGGATGAGCACAAACTCACATGAGTATAACTCAGAGGGAGTAAAACCAGGGTTCAGCCTTGGATTAAATATACTTCACTATTTTGATGACAACTATGCCATCTCTTCAGGGATAGGATTCATCACTGCCGGAGGCAGACTTAGCGCTGTGGAGCAACATGTTATGGTATTCAGTAACTTTACTGAGCTGGTAGCTGCCGGTGACGAGATGGTATACAATCTGCGTTATCTGAATGTGCCTGTGGGATTTCGTCTCCGTACCAACCAGATAGGATACTTTACCCTGTTTACTGACCTGGGGCTTGACATACGTGCTCTCCTGAATGCATCGGTTAACATACCTCAGAATCAAATAAGCAAGGAAAAAGCAAATACGGAAGTCCGTGCCGTGAACCTGGGCTGGCATATAAATGCCGGCATTGAGTATGAGCTCGGAATTAAGTCCTCACTTGTAGCAGGCCTGGGGTTTGAAGAAGATTTTTTTGACGTGACCAAGGATCTTGCTGATGTCTTTCAGCCGAAAGACAAATCAGGGTTGAGAATGGTGCGTATAAGGCTGGGGATCAAGTTCTGAAGAAAGGGAGATGAAGATTGCTCTGGCCCAGTTAAACTATATCCCGGGAGATACCGGATACAACAGCGGGAAGATAATTTCAGCAATAGGTACGGCAAAGGCTCAGGATGCTGAGATAATCATATTCTCTGAACTTGCTGTCACCGGGTATCCTCCCCTGGACTTGCTGAACAGGGAAGAGCTGATAACCGCATCAATTGCAGCTGTCAGGGAAATAGCATCACACTGCGAAGGCATTGCAGCGATTGTTGGTGCCCCCTCACCCAATACAGGTGTATATGGAAAAGGGCTGCATAACTCAGCCTTTTTTATTTATGAAGGAAGGGTGAAGGCAGTCATCAACAAGGCTCTGCTGCCCACCTATGATATCTTTGATGAGGACAGGTATTTTGAACCCGGAAACATGTTCCAGGCTGTTGAATATAAAGGAATTAAAATTGCCGTTACAATCTGCGAGGATATCTGGGCCGAACAACCCTGCGGTGACAGGGGCATTTGCCGCTATTACGGGATTACTCCCCTCGACGAACTTATCAGGGACAAGCCTGATCTCATCGTAAACATAGCTGCCAATCCGTTCGCACATAACAGGATAAGGGTAAGAGAGGATATTTTCATTAAAAATGCACTCCGATATAAATTACCGCTCATATCAGTAAACCAGGTTGGAGGTTATACTGACCTGATATTCGACGGATCATCAGTTGTTATTGACGCCGGTGGAAGGATTGTTGACAGGCTCCCCTTCTGTTGTGAAGAAATAAGGGTGATTGATGTGCCGGTTGGCCTTAATCATGCTGATGATAATCCTTTTGTTGCCGTGTCAGAGGTTCCCGTAAGCGGCACTGCCACTGGAGAGAACAGCTACCCTGATGATATGTCCCCTTATGTTCATAAAGCTCTTATAACAGGCATTTCAGACTTCTTTGCAAAGAGTCTTCAGAAAAAAGCAGTTGTCGGCCTCTCCGGCGGCATTGACTCAGCAGTGGTCCTTGCCCTTGCCGCTGAAGCCCTGGGCAATGATAACGTGCTCGCTCTCCTTATGCCAACTGTCTATTCTTCAGAACAATCTGTCACTGACTCGGTGGAACTTGCTTCAAGACTGGGAGTCAGGTATGAAACAGTGGGAATTGAAGAGGCGCGGCAGGTCATAGAAAAGACCGTCAGACCTTTCTTCAGAGACCGTGCCTCCGATGTCACTGAAGAAAATATTCAGGCACGCCTGAGGGCCCTTGTGCTGATGGCTTTCGCAAACAAACTGGGGTACATGCTGCTCAATACCTCAAACAAAAGCGAATCCGCCACTGGATACGGAACATTGTACGGCGATATGGCCGGCGGCCTCTCAGTGATAGGAGACCTTTATAAAACCGAAGTTTACAAACTGGCATACGAAATAAATGCTGAGAGAGAGATAATTCCGGCAGAGATAATAAGCAAAGCACCCTCTGCAGAACTGAAGCCTGATCAGCATGACTCAGACTCCCTGCCGCCATATGATACACTCGATGCCATCCTTTACAGGTATATCGATCTGGAAAGGTCATCACAGAAAATTATTGACGAAGGATTTGACCCCGCAATTGTCAGTAAGATCCTCACTCTTGTACGGACAAGCGAATTTAAAAGGAAACAGACTCCCCCCGTCCTGAGAGTCTCATTCAAATCATTCGGCAGCGGAAGAAGAATACCCATTATTGCAAACTACTGATCTGTTCCGAGAACTCAAACAGATTCCGGATAATCCTTCCGGGAATATATTTATGACTTTTATTATCTCC
>JAQBHM010000176.1:0-4049 GCA_032127795.1 Bacteroidales bacterium
AGCCAGTATCTCAGAAATATATCTTTAAATGAAAATAGCTTTAAAAAGACAAAAAACTAACTTTGAAAAGTGTATACCATGTATATGACCCCTTGTATACTTTGTGTGTGGGTCGTACACTGACTCAGGAGGGGAAATCAACATCCTGTGGTCAGCTGTAGAAGACAGGAATCCTGACTCAGGGGTGAAAGACAGACCACCCCCTTCCCTGCCTTCCGGCAGTGAAGACCCCTCCTGACTCAGGAGGGGAAAATTATTCTCTTTTCATTTCCCCTTTCTCCGCTTCAAGCGGAGAAGACCCCTCCTGACTGTACGACCCACACACAAAGTATACAAGGGGTCATATACATGGTATACACTTTTCAAAGTTAGTTTTTTGTCTTTTTAAAGCTATTTTCATTTAAAGATATATTTCTGAGATACTGGCTGCAGAAGTAAACTTCATACTCTCCATCAATATCAGTAGGTTTAATGCCCACGTTATCATTTATAAAAGCTTTACCTATTCTAAATCTGGTATTCTTAAATGATATCTCTCCATGATCCTCAACTCTTCGGACTATCACATTACTATCATATTCCACCTGAGGTAAATTCTCAGGATATGATCTGGGGCTTGGGGTATAATGTTTTGATGGTACATCCTGGTTCAAAGACTCATGTGGCCTATGGCAGTTATACTTCTCTCTCCACTCATTTAAGAACTTTTGACAATGACCTATGTCTTTGAAGGTATTGTACTTAAGGACTTCATTTTTAAAAGTTTTATTAAATCTTTCTTCTTTGCCTTGTGTCTGAGGGTGATAAGGTCTGCCATGTACTAACTGGACATTAAGTCTTAGTAGCCACTTCTCCAGCCCGGTAAATGGCCTTGGACCACTCTTTGGTTCTTGGCATCCTGTACCCCATGGACTGCCATTATCCGTTAGCATCTTTCCCGGGAGGCCGTATTTTCTAAATACATCTATTAAATAACCTTGAACAGTTGCGTATCTCTGATCATGACAGGCAAAAAGACCGATACTAAATCTGCTATGATCATCCAGGATGGCTAATGGGTGACAACTTCTTCTATTAAGCATGGCAAAGTAACCCTTAAAATCCATCTGCCATAACTCATTGGGATCTCCATACTCAAAGCGTTTAAACGGTTTTGACTGATCACTTTTTATCGGATCTATTAATCCATTGCGTCTGAGTATTTTTCCTATAGTATTCTTACATGGTATAGTATCATATGGATAAAGTCTGTCTTCTTTGTTGTTATGCATAATCCTGTAAAGTTTCTTTGGTCCCCATTCAGGATCATCTTTCCGTAATTTAATTACATATTCTTCTATCTGTTGATTAAATCTTAAAGGCGATCGTATCGGCCTTCTCGACTGTTCCTGCAACCCTTCTACACCCATGTTACGATATCGATTGACCCACTTATATCCAGTTTTTCTACTGATATTAAACCTCTTACACAGCTCGTTGAACCTAAATCCATTGCCATTTCCAGCTAACAGAACGAATTCAATCTTTTGTTCCATAACAGTCTTATTTATAAAAGGCATAGCATTAGTTTTTTATCCTACGCCAAGTTTAAGAAATTATTATAAAACTGTTACCGATGTATATGACCCCCTGTTACCGATGTCTATGGGTCGTACAGTCAGGAGGGGTCAGCACAGCGTCAGCCGGGCTGGGGGTGGTCTGTACGCCAGCCGGCGGACGGACGGGGTGGTATATTCTGTTATAAATCAGTTCTTTATCCCTGCCAGATCAAGTATGAATGCATATTCAAGAGCGGTGGTCTTCAGCCTCTCAAAACGACCGGAAGCTCCGCCATGGCCGGCAGTCATGTTAACATCCATGATCAGGATGTTGTCATCACTCTTCATAACTCTCAGTTTGGCAACCCATTTTGCAGGCTCCCAGTACTGCACCTGTGAATCCCAGTAACCGGTAGTGACAAGCATGTTGGGATAGGCCTGGGCTTTTACCTGGTCATAGGGTGAGTATGACAGCATATAATCATAATACTCCTGTTTGCGCGGATCTCCCCACTCATCCCATTCAAACGTTGTAAGCGGTATAGATGCGTCAAGCATGGTGCTGACAACATCAACAAAGGGAACGGCTGCGATGACTCCTTTATAGAGTTCCGGCTCCATATTTACCACTGCACCCATCAGCAGTCCGCCGGCACTGCCGCCCACGGCAAACAGTTTATCAGCAGAAGTATATTTTTCATTTATCAGGAATCGGGCACAGTCATTGAAATCGGTGAATGTGTTTATCTTATTCAGCAGTTTGCCGTCTTCGTACCACTGGCGTCCCATGTCGCTGCCTCCCCTGATATGGGCTATGGCATAGGCAAATCCGCGGTCAAGAAGGCTGATGATGGTTGTGTGGAATGATGGGTCAGTTGAATTACCGTATGATCCATAGGCGTACAGCAACAATGGCGACTGGCCGTTCTGTTCAAATCCCTTACGGTAGACCAGTGATACAGGTACCATGGTTCCGTCAGCAGCTTTTGCCCAGAGCCGTTTTGACTCATAATTATTCTTATCAAATCCACCCAGAACGCTTTCCTGCTTCAATAAAACCTTACTCTTAGAAGCCATATCATAATCAAAGACAGAGTTGGGGGTTGTAAGTGATGAATAGCTGTATCTCAGAACAGAAGTATTTGCATTCGGGTTGACACTTATACCGGCGGTATATGTCTCCTCCCCAAAATCAAGGAAGTGCTCGCTTCCGTCAGCACTGCTTATGATACGCAGATTGGTAAGGCCTTTAATGCGCTCATCAATAACGAGATAGTCATTAAAAAGTTCAAAATTCTCAAGGAGAATATCCTTACGGTGAGGTATCACTTCAGTCCAGTTGGCCATTCCAAGTTTGGTGTCAGCGCACTTCATAAGTTTGAAATTGAGGCTGCTGTCAGCATTGGTGCGGATAAAAAACTCTCCGTTAAGGTGGTCAATGCTGTAGAGATGGTCAACTTTGCGCGGTTCAAATATTATTACCTTACCATCAGGTTTTGCCGCTTCTATAAGCATTACCTCGGTTGTCAGGGTCTGGTCTGATGTAATTGTAATATACTTTTTGCTCTTTGTCTTTGAAAGATTGACAGCGAATGTCTCATCGGCCTCATCAAAGACCAGTATATCTTCTTCAACAGGAGTCCCCAGAGTGTGCTTCATGACTCTTGCAGCCCTGAGTGTCTCAGGATCTTTCTGTACATAAAACAGAGTCTTATTGTCATCAGCCCATTCCGTCCGTCCTGTTGTATTTATTATTGAATCAGCAAGCAGCTCGCCGCTGCTTAGATCTTTGAAGAAGATTGTATACCGACGGCGGCTGATATGGTCAACACCGTAGGCCAGCAGGTTGTTTGAAGGACTGACTTTTGCCCCTCCCACACCGGTATATTTGAATCCTTCTGCCAGACTGTTGACATCAAGCATTACCTCGGCCTGTTCAGATCCTTCAATTCTCCTGTAATATACAGGATACTCTTTCCCCTCGAAGTACCTGGTGAAGAAAAAATACCCGTTGTCAAGGTAAGGGACGGTCTCATCATCTTTCTTGATGCGGCCTTTCATCTCTTCAAAAAGTGTTTCCTGCAATGCTGTTGTATGTTTCATGATTGCTTTTGCATAATCATTCTCTGCATTGAGGTAATTGAGAACATTAACAGTCTGGGAATCTGCTACCTCAGCGTTCTTTTGTTCGTCGCTCAGGCGCATCCAGAAATAATCATCAGTGCGCATATTGCCATTGCTCTCAATGACATATGCTTTTTTAAGAGCCACAGGTGGCTGTGGTGAGTTATTGCTGCAGGAAGCAATAACAAGGACCATGGCGGCCAGAAACAAAAAATTAATTCTTTTCATAAGTATATTATTTGATTAAGGTAATCTGGGTTATATGTCGAATGTCAAATGTCGAATGTCGAATGAAGGAATTTTATCCATTTTACTGGCCAACTTCAGCCTTTGCACTATGCGCTGAGCTCTCTGCTATTTGCTTTTTTCCGAATTCCGACTTCCCAC
>JAQBHM010000177.1:0-3515 GCA_032127795.1 Bacteroidales bacterium
CTGCAATTCGAAAAGGAATTTGAAGAGGATATCCTTGTAATCGATTATGCAGTCAGGAAATTCGGACTGCCGGAAAATCTGAAGTTGAGCGTACACTCAGGCAGCGATAAATTTTCAATCTATCCGATCATGGGCTCAGTAATCAGGAAGCATGACAAAGGAATCCATATTAAAACCGCAGGAACCACCTGGCTTGAGGAGGTCATCGGACTTTCTGTTTCGGGTATCAGGGGGCTGCAGATTGCAAAACTCATTTACAGGAGGGCTTATGAGAGAAGAGAGGAGCTGTGTGGCCCCTATGCCACTGTCATTGATATCAAACCGGAGCTGCTTCCCACACCTTATGAGGCTGACAAATGGACCGGCAACATGTTCTCCTCAGCTCTTCGTCATATTCCTGGCGACCCGTCATATAACCCGGGCTTCAGACAGCTGATACATGTCGGTTACAAGGTGGCTGCAGAACTAGGTGTTGAATATACTGATGCAATCAAGGCAGAAAGAAAAGTTGTCGGGGCCTGTGTTACTGAGAATATATTTGACAGGCATATTGCCAGACTCTTTGAAAAATGATCTGTGTCAAAAAAAGTGAGCTATGAAAGAGTTTATCAACGATGATTTTCTGTTGCAGAGTGAGACGGCAAGAAGTCTTTATCATAATCACTCTTCGCGGATGCCTATAATTGATTACCACTGCCACCTCAACCCTGAACACATTGAATCAGACAGACGGTTTGATAACCTTGGTCAGCTTTGGCTTGAAGGTGATCATTACAAGTGGAGGGCCATGCGTACTAACGGCATTGACGAAAAGTACTGCACCGGCAAGGAAACCACAGACCGTGAGAAGTTTGAAAAATGGGCTGAGACGGTACCTTATACAATGAGGAACCCGCTTTATGCATGGACGCATCTCGAACTGAAAAGAGTTTTCGGAATAGATAAGATCCTTAATCCCTCCACTGCTGCTGAAATTTACGAAGAGTGCACTGACTTGCTTCAGCAACCCGGATTTTCGGCACGGGGACTGATGAAAAAGTTCAACGTTGAAGTGGTATGCACCACTGATGACCCCGCTGATGATCTGGCTCATCATCTTGCCCTGCGGAATGAAGGTTTTGAAATTAAGATTCTGCCCACCTGGCGTCCTGATAAATCCATGGCTGTGGAAGATCCTGAAAAATTCCGCAATTATATCACAAACCTGTCGGCAGCATCAGGAGTTACAATCAGCAGTTTTGTCACTCTCCTGGAGGCTCTCAGAAAAAGACACCAGTTTTTTGCCGATGCCGGCTGCCGTCTCAGTGACCACGGCATAGAAGAGTTCTATGCTGATGATTATACTGAGAAGGAGATAAATGACATCTTCAAGCGTGTTAGTTCAGGCCGTAACCTCGCTCCGGATGAGATCTCAAAGTTCAAATCGGCAATGCTTTATGAGCTGGCACTTATGGACTGGGAGAAAGGATGGACGCAGCAGTTTCATTACGGGGCCATACGAAATAATAACAGCAGGCTCTTCAGGAAGCTGGGCCCCGATACCGGGTTTGACTCCATGGGAGACTTCACCGTCGCCAGATCTCTTTCCAGGTTCCTTGACAGCCTTGACAACGACGGCAAACTGGCAAAGACAATCCTTTACAACCTGAATCCCTGTGACAATGAGCTGATAGCCTCCATGGCCGGTAATTTCCAGGACGGCACCCAGCCCGGCAAGATCCAGTTTGGTTCCGGATGGTGGTTCCTGGACCAGGAGACCGGCATCATCAACCAGCTCAACAGCCTCTCACTTATGGGGCTTCTTAGCAGATTCGTAGGCATGCTCACCGATTCAAGAAGCTTTGTCTCATACCCGCGACATGAATATTTCCGCCGCATACTCTGCAACCTCCTGGGTGATGATGTGGAGAAGGGGAAAATACCCGCCTCGGAAATTGATTTTCTTGGACGGATGACTGAAGATATATCATACAACAATGCAAAAAACTTCTTCGGATTCTGACAGCCCGGAGACAATAAATAAATAGAATGGCTCACTTCACGCGTATCGAGACTGTCCTTAAAATGACAGGGACAGGCATGGTTCCGGTCTTTTATCATCGTGACCCGGTGGTTTGCAAAGAAATTATTAAAGCCTGCTACAAAGGCGGGGCGATGGTCTTCGAGTTCACCAACAGGGGTGACTTTGCCCACGAGGTCTTTTCCGGATTAAGCAAATGGGTGCTTACCGAGTGTCCCGGCCTCATCCTTGGCGCAGGCTCTGTGCCCGATGGCGCCACAGCTGCGCTTTATATCCAACTGGGAGCGGGATTTATCGTCTCCCCTTTTCTGAACAGTGAGGTTGCCAAAGTGTGCAACAGGAGAAAAGTGCTCTGGATACCCGGTTGCGGTACCCTGACGGAGATATCACAGGCAGAGGAGCTTGGGGCTGAGATAGTTAAAATATTTCCCGGGACAGCCGTCGGCGGACCAGGATTTGTGAAGGCCGTAAAAGGACCATGCCCCTGGACCAGTATAATGCCTACAGGAGGAGTTGAACCTACGGAGGAAAACCTGAAACAGTGGTTCAGCGCCGGCGTCGCCTGCGTGGGAATGGGGTCTGCCCTGCTCACTGACAACCTGGTAAAGAAAGAGGCATGGCAAACAATTTCAGAAGATGTAAGAAAGACTATTGAGATAATAATGAAACTAAGAAAAATGCCTGCAGAATCATGAACACAGTGAACAAATTGAATGAAAAGATTGGCAAATACCGCTGGACTATTTGCTTCCTTCTCTTTTTTGCCACAACCATAAATTATCTTGACCGCCAGGTTCTCAGCCTTCTCAAGGGTACCCTGGAAGTGACTTTTGACTGGTCAGAATCAGATTACTCAAATATTGTCATTGCATTCCAGCTTGTATATGCTCTTTCAATGCTGTTTGCAGGCAGGTTTATCGACTGGCTTGGGACTAAGAAAGGCTATGCATGGTCACTGGTTATATGGTCCTTTGCAGCTATCGCTCACGGCTTCTCAAGAGGCACGGCAGGGTTCATCGGTGCCAGGGCATTGCTGGGTTTCGGAGAGTCGGGTAACTTCCCGGCTGCCATAAAGACCACGGCAGAGTGGTTCCCGAAAAGAGAGAGAGCATTTGCCACGGGCATCTTTAACTCCGGGGCTAACCTGGGAGCTATCCTCGCACCTCTGACAGTCCCATGGCTGGCAGAGAAGTATGGCTGGCAGGAAGCATTTTATATTGTGGGCGCCCTCGGTTTCTCATGGCTGATCTTCTGGTTCTGGCTTTACGATGTGCCCTCAAAAATGCTGAAAAAAGGCAAGATCAAACAGGCTGAATATGATTTCATCCACAGTGACGACAAACCTGCAGCTGACAGTGCCGGGGAGATCAACGGAGATCATCCTGCCCCGACTGAAAAACTGTCATGGTTCAAACTGTTGAATTACAGGCAGACATGGGCATTTGTCTTTGGCAAGTTCATGACTGACGGCGTATGGTGGTTTTTCCTCTTCTGG
>JAQBHM010000178.1:0-4556 GCA_032127795.1 Bacteroidales bacterium
TAGATGAGAATGCGCTCTTTTATCTGCGCTCACGAGGTATTGATGCCCGTGAAGCCAGGCTTATGCTCATGTTCGGATTTGCCCACGAGGTGGTACAGAACATTACTATTCCGGCACTCAGGGAGCGCATTGACAATCTTATCATGCAGCGTCTCCGCGGTGAGTTGTCGCGATGTGCCTCATGTGCCATACAATGCAATTGAAAGGATGGAGCTGAGTAAAACCATAGAAGAGATAAGGGCAGATTTTCCAATCCTGTCACAGAAAGCATACGGCAAACCGCTTGTCTATCTCGATAACGGCGCCACCACCCAGAAGCCTGTTCAGGTGCTTCAGGTAATTGATGATGTATACCGTACTTCAAATGCCAATGTACACCGTGGAGTACATTATCTTTCAGACCTTGTTTCCGACAGGTATGAGTCGGCACGGGAGACCGTCAGGAAATTCATCAATGCTCCGGACAGAGAGGAGGTAATTTTCACCGCAGGCACCACAGCCGCCATAAATGCCATTGCATTTTCATTCGGTGAAAAGTATGTAAATGAGGGCGATGAAATACTCATAAGCGGCATGGAGCACCATGCCAACATTGTTCCCTGGCAGATGCTGTGCGAAAGGAAAAAAGCAGTTTTAAAGGTTATCCCCTTCTCTGATGAGGGTATCCTTGACACTGCTGAATACAGCAGACTCCTGTCGGAACGTACAAGGATAGTATCGGTAACCCATGCCTCTAATGTACTGGGAACAGTAAATCCTGTTAAGGATATGATTGCCGAGGCTCACAGTCACGGTATACCGGTGCTGGTTGACGGGGCCCAGAGCATACAGCACGGTGTTGTGGATGTGACAGAGCTCGACTGTGATTTCTTTGTTTTTTCGGGACACAAGATCTACGGTCCTACAGGTATAGGAGTACTTTACGGCAAGAAGAGATGGCTCAACGAGATGCCTCCCTACCAGGGTGGTGGTGATATGGTAGCCAATGTATCTTTTGTCAAGACAACATATAATGAACTTCCCTTCAAGTTCGAGGCCGGCACTTCAAACTATACAGGGGCGATAGGCCTCGCTGCGGCGCTTGACTATGTGACCGCTCTCGGGCGCACTGCAGTGGCTGAACGCGAACAGATGCTCCTGGCCCTTGCGGTTAAAGAATTGACGGCAGTTGACGGCGTAAAGATATTTGGCAACGCCAGCCATAAAGTATCGGTGGTGTCATTTCTGCCCGCTGACATCCATCCGTATGATGCAGGCATGATTCTTGACAAGATGGGTATAGCCGTCAGAACAGGAACACACTGCGCACAACCGGTTATGGAGCACTATGGCATCACAGGCACCATCCGTGCATCGATGGCATTCTATAATACTGAGGATGAAATCATTGCGATGGCAGCGGGAGTACGGAAGGTGATGGAAATGTTCGTTTAAAATTATTATGATGACCATCAACGAGATACAGGATCAGGTTACGGACGATTTCACAATGTTTGACGACTGGCTGTCAAGGTATGAATACCTGATTGAGCTGGGGCGGACAATACCTGCCATTGATCCCAGGCATAAGACCAATGATTATATCATTGAAGGATGCCAGAGCAAGGTATGGCTCTATCCCGCGTTTGACGGAAAGACCATCAGTTTTACTGCTGACAGTGACGCAATAATCACCCGAGGTATTGTGGCGCTGCTCATAAGAGTACTCTCCGGCCGCACGCCTGACGAAATCATCGGGGCTGATCTATACTTCATTGACAAAATAGGATTACGTCAGAATCTCTCACCGACGCGCTCAAACGGACTGCTGTCGATGGTGAAGCAGATGAAGCTCTATGCAATAGCATTCAAGTCCAAACAGGAACAGTCATGAACACACAGGAAATACAGGATACGGAAGCACGGATCGTCTCTGTGCTGAAAAGCATTTTTGATCCGGAAATACCCGTTAACATCTATGATCTCGGGCTTATCTATGAGGTAAGGCTTGATGATGATCAGACGGCACATATAACCATGACGCTCACTGCTCCCGGCTGCCCCATGGCTGAGGAGTTGGTAGAGGAGGTAAAGTATAAGGTAGGAGGCACCAGAGGTGTCAGAGAGTGTGATCTGAAGCTCACTTTCACTCCGCCGTGGGACAGGAGCATGCTCTCAGATGAGGCAAAGCTGGAATTAGGATTCCTTTAATACAAGTTCAATGACTGATGCCCGTAAAATAGCACTCACATATAAGGTTCACAGAATCCTTGTCGATGAAGGCTTCGAAATTGTCGGTATAGCACCTGCCTCACAGCATCTTGAAGACAGTCAGAATATAAGCCAGTGGATTGCATCAGGTAAGAACGGTACAATGCAATTCATAGAAAGAAACCTCGATAAGCGCGGGGATGTTTCCATGCTGGTTGAAGGTGCCAGATCGGTCATCGTTGCCGGACTTCGTTACTACAACAACGATCCTGCCACTATTGACAATAATTACTTCATAAGTCGCTACGCACGGGTGAGAGATTATCACAAGGTCATTGAGGAAAAGCTGGATCGTGTTCAGAAGATCATCAAAAAGGAAGTTCCGGGAGTAGCCTGCAGGGCATTTTGTGATGCCGGGCCGGTGGTTGAAAAGGGATGGGCTATCCGGGCAGGACTCGGATGGCGTGGACGTAACAGTCTCGTAATCAACAAAGAAATAGGCTCCTTCTTTTTTCTGGGTGTGATAATTACTACAGCAGAGTTATTATATGATAATGCTTCAGCCCGCGATCGATGCGGTGACTGTAGCCTTTGTGTCGAAGCATGCCCCACGGGTGCACTGTGTGATGACCGTACCGTTGATGCCCGCCGATGTATATCGTATCTCACCGTCGAACATAAGGGTGACCTTCCTGAAGAATTAAGGGGCAAAACCGAGAGGATGATATATGGGTGCGACCGTTGTCAGGAAGTATGCCCATGGAATAAAAAGAGCGTGCCTTTCACAGACAAAGAACTGCTCCCTGAATACGATGTCAACAGGCTGACAAGAGGAGACTGGATGACGATGACCGAGGAAGACTTTAAAAAGATGTTTAAATCGTCAGCAATAAAGCGTACAGGCTTAAAAATGATCAGAAGAAATATCGATTTTGTCAACGGCTGATCACCGGAAAAGCGGTGATATCCTTGTCGGATCACCATCATTGGCTGAAGGTGACAGTCTTAGTATCCTGGCTATAACATTATATATATCAACATTATAGAGTGTATCAACCTTAAAGTCCCTTTTAAAGGCAGGCCCCTCGGCATAAAATATTGAATGCATAGACTTCCATTTCCAGTCATAGCCATGATCACCCCTGTTATAGCCTGAGGGATTCGGTCGCAGCCCTGCTATCCACCCGGTATCAGCAATGGCTATCACTTCAGGCAATCGTGGATTGGTACCGTAATGGAGATGAGCCGGAAGCTCCTCCCTGCGGTATGCCTTCACCCCCTTCTGCATGTTGATGCACAGGATTACGCTGTCTGTCTTTCCTTCTGCAGGTTCAACCGCCCATACAGGCGTCCCGCCGTATATCCTTGTTACCAATGACTGCGGGAGAGTGTCAAAAAGATAGTTGTACCTGGAAATGTCAACCTCTCCCATGCCGTGATCAGAAAGAACTATCAGATTGATTTTTTTTGCCTGCGGCAGTTTGCCAAGACCTTCCCGAAGGGCTCCTAGCAGGCTGTCAAGGCTTTTGACCACCGCAGCTGTCTCCGGAGAACCCGGTCCGTAAACATGGCTGACAGCGTCGGGTTCTTCAAAATACAGTGTCACCAGATGAGGACGTTTCGCCGAAGGTAGAGAAAGCCATTTTAGAACGGTATCAACCCTGTCACCAAAGGCCACTTCATCATCAAATGACTTCCAATAGTCAGGGTGCATTCCCATAATGGGAGCCTCAGAACCTACCCAGTAAAAAGATGCTGTTTTCAGACCTGCTTTCATGGCTGTAACCCAAATGGGTTCCCCGCCATAAAATGCAGCATTCTCTACCATGGCCCGGTCACCTATCCTGTAGACCAGATCAAGATCAGGAGCATAGAAGCTGTTGCTTATCAGTCCGTGATGATCAGGATAAAGACCCGTCGCTATGGAATAATGGTTTGGAAAGGTCTTCGTCGGGAAAGACGGAATGAGCCTTTCAGACATAACCCCGTTGCCTGCGATATCATCAAGCACCGGGGTGCCGTATATTGAATCATAGTCCCACCTGAATCCGTCAAGCGAAACAAGCACAACATAGGGAGTCTCCTTTTCATTCTTCAGGAAGTTGCACCCGCAGGTGAATAAAAACAGCAGCAGTCCTGCTGAAAGAAAAACGGTTCTCATATCCGGATTTTTATTTTTTCCACTTTAAATGTATAACAATTTCGGCAGCATTACTGACACATTTATTTCAGAAAATTCAAAGGAAAAGAGTTCGGTCATGCACTTGCTGCAGATGCAAAAGCTGCCAGACACGCCAGGGCAAAGAGGGCAAAAGCTCAAAGACGGGCCATGAGAAAAATTCACAGATAACAAAAAAATTATTTAA
>JAQBHM010000179.1:0-4117 GCA_032127795.1 Bacteroidales bacterium
TGGATATTGTCAGTATCCCAGTTCCATCCACCCAGTGCGGCCCCGGTAGCAAAGAGCACAGGTTCTGCCACTGCCACCATTGAAACGGTTTTGGTGGTCATGTTGACTGTTACCTTAAAGTAACCTGTAGTCCCTACGAACCTGAAGTTGCTGTCACCGTCAACGGCATTCTCAAACTCACTGCTAACGGTTGTAAAATAGGGGTAATTCCAGCTGACAGGATTCCAGTCGGCCTGCTTGAAGAACCTGAAGGCCTCGCCATTGATGAATTTGGCGACTGTTTCATAAACATTTGGTGCTGAGCTTCTCAGTTCCTTATAGGTGTATAGATCCCAGTTCCATCCTCCTGTTGCCCCGCCGGTCATATAGATAGGCGGGAATGTTGTTGCGTATGGAGTGATCTTTGCTTCAGTTACATCAGAATATACTACAGGAACATCAGGATGAATTGTGGCCTTGATCCTGAACTGCATATCAACGGCTTCGTCAGGATTCAGCCCGGCTGCCAACAGAAGTTTGTTAATTTCGCCCACACTAATTGATGCGGAAGTAGCATCTGTCACAGTAATCAGGTCAATGGGAGAAGAAAAATTGTTTGCCTTAATATCAACCTGGACCGTATAGGATACCACAGCTTCAAACCCATAGTCAACCACTGTCCAGGAAAATGCCTGGAACACCTTGGCAGCATTGTCGAGTGAAAGGACAAATGTTGATGCCGTCAGGTTGCTCATGTCATTTGCTGTGATATTTTCATTAAGTACAACGTTCTCTTTGTCCTTTTCGCAGGCCGCTAAGAAAATCGTCATGAACACAATTATAATCAGACTTATCTTTTTCATATCTGTAATTTTTTATTGTAAATCAATAGCCTGTATTCTGAATCAGCTTGGGATTAGCACCCATATCTGCATCAGGTATCGGGAAGAGGTTATATTTTGAGTCAGTTGCAGCCCCGGCCTGAACGCCGCCCTTCCACTGCCAGAGGTATGCTCCGCCAGTGAAAAGACCGTATCTGATGAGGTCTGTCCTGCGGTATCCTTCCCAGTACAGTTCACGTGCTCTTTCGTCAAGTATAAAGCTGAGGGTCATGTCACTCAGGGTAATGTTTCCTGAAGTGCCGTTGTAAGCTTTGGTTCTTAATGCATTCACATATCCGAGCGCAGCGGCAGTGCTGCCTCCCGTTCCACCTCGCAGAACAGCTTCGGCATACATAAGATAAGCATCAGCAAGTCTGAAAATAGGCTGGTCAGTATCTGGGTGAGTGCCATTCTTACCTGCTACACCGGCAGAGGTCTTGTTAGTCCATTTCCTTACGGCAAATCCGTCTGTAAAGGTGAACATATCAGCAATATCCTTTACCTGTCCGGCGGTATAGAACATTTTCCTTTCATCAGAGTTATCAGCAGGGAACTTGTCAACAAATTGAGGTTTAGCTCTGAGACCCCACCATCCTCCGCTGATGCCAAAGTCTGCCGGCAACATTGATCCTCCGACCTCTGCGTTGATAATAAAACAGGTTCCACCCCATGTCTTGATGTCTACACCGTCATAGGGTATGGCAAAGATGATACCGTCAGCAGTATGGTTGTCAGCCATAAACATGGTGGCATAGTCTTCTTCCAGAACATAACCGGCATCAATAACTTTCTTTGAATAGGTTATTGCCTCAGTATATTTGGCTGTTTTGCCATAAACTTCAGCATTAAGGTAGAGCCGGGCAAGAAGCATCCAGTCGGATGCTCTGTCAAGTCTTCCGTAAACAGCTGTTTTGGGTTCCATAAGGACATTCTCTATTGCCAGAAGTTCGCTTTCCACATAGTCAAAAAGATCTGTTCTTGATATCTGGTCAGGCAGGAAACTTCCAACAGCATCTTCTTCAGTCACGAAAGGAACACTTCCAAACATGTCAAGTGCATGATAATAGCTCAGCGCTCTCAGAAGACGAGCTTCAGCCCTGAATTGACCAATAGTGGTCTTCTGCGTCTCATTGAATCCTCTTGCGTTGAGTTTAGAATCAGTAGTTTCACGGATAAACTCATTACAGAGGGAGATCTGGTAGAAGATCCTGGAGTACATATTGAAAATAAACTCATTTGAAGCTGACCAGTCCATCTCCTGATAGTCTCTCAGGTTACCGTCATTCCATCCGAGGATGGCTTCATCCGTAGGAAGTTCCTGAGCGTAGAAGAAAGCTCTTGTATACTGACCGAAACCTTCATCAAGGCCGCTCAGGTCACCGGCGCCGTCAGGGCCTCTCTGCCCTGAGACTGCAAGTCCGGCATATACCTTTGCCAGTACCTTTTCATAATTGCTGTACTCAGCATAAATCTTTTCCGCTGTGAGTACGTCCGGATCAAGTGGAATAGTATCCAGATCCTTGATACATGCAGTAACGAACATCGTAGAGAGGATGACCGCTGCAGTGAATAATTTATAAAATCTTGCTTTCATAGCCATTTCGTATTACGGTTATAAGGTTATGCTTACGCCCAGCAGGAATATTCTCGGGCGGGGATAAATGTTATTATCTATACCGTCAAATACCTCAGGATCAAGTCCGGAGTACTTAGTGACTGTAATAAGGTTCTGAGCGGTCCCATAAACCCTTAAATTGAGTCTGTTACCCATCAGTTTGTTGAAGTTGTACCCTACAGATACGTTGTCAAGTTTCAGGAATGAACCGTTCTGCAGATAATAGTCTGAAAAATACTGGGAATTTTCAAACCCGGTGTCAAGAACATTTGTTACCCTGTTTGAAAGGTATCCCGATGCAGACATATTGGCATATGAAGAATTGGAAAATACATTATTGTAGATGTAGTTCCCCAGGTTAATTCTACCGTTGAATGTGAAGTCCAGGTTCTTGTACCTGAAGAGTGATGAGAACCCCATAAAGACAGTAGGTGACGGTTTCTGGTACCTGTACCTGTCATCGCCGGTGATAGCCCCGTCATTATTACGGTCAACATAAAGATTCTCAATAGGTTTGCCATCTGTGCCATAAACCTGCTCCATTACATAGAAGGAATATGACGGGAACCCGACACTGTGAATCTGCAATAAGTTACCAACGCCTCCGGAGATAGCGCCTACATAGATACCTTTATAATTCGGATCGTCTACGGCGGTTAGCTTGGTGATTTTATTAGAGTTGTAAGTGGCGTTGAATCCAACTTCCCAGTCCATATCACTTTTTGCGATTATCTTACCATTAATAGAAAACTCCAGTCCGCGGTTTTCAAGATCACCAACATTGGTTACTATCTGGTTTGTAAGATTCGTTCCGGCCGGTACAGGGATCTGATTAATAAGATCCCTTGTCTGCCTGAAATAAACATCAAGGTCACCGGTGATCCTGTCTTTCAGGAAGCCGTAGTCAAGACCTACATTGTAAGTTGTTGTCTCTTCCCATTTCAGGTTGGCATCATAACCTCCTGCCCTGGATGTCTGTATGTAAGAGTTCCCGAACTGGTAACTTGCGCCGATTTCAGAGAACCTGTAGACTGCCTGGTATGGATAGTCATCATTGCTCAGGTTCTGCTGGCCGGTGATACCGTAACCGAGTCTGAGCTTGAGGTTTGAAACTACCTTATCGCCAAAGAATCCCTCTTTTGCAATATTCCATGCAAAGGCAGCTGAAGGGAAGAGGCCCCATCTGTTCTCGGGAGCAAAGCGTGATGAACCGTCATCACGGAGAGTAAAGGTAAAGAGATACTTGTCATACAATACATAGTTTACTCTTCCGAAGAATGAAACAAGATAGCTTTCAGACTTATAATCTTCATTTACATATAATTTCATTCCGTCAGCCGAGGTCTCAATGGTTTTACCGTCCCTGTAAAAATGCTGCCAGGAGTAACCGGCAATTGCATTGATCCTGCTGTGATCACCAAACTCTCCTGAATAGTCAAAATAGAAATCCAGAAGAGCATTGGTTTTATTCTGGTCGTATTCTCTCATCTGCCCTTCACCTGCGTAGGTGGAATATGACAGCGGAGAGCCAACAGGTATTGTAATGCTGCCGTTACTGTCTGACTGGTCAAGCCCGACATTCAGCTTTGCTTTTAAAGCAGGGAAGAAATGAAGCTTGTACTCCAGCATAAGGTTTCCGATG
>JAQBHM010000180.1:0-3703 GCA_032127795.1 Bacteroidales bacterium
AGGTTGAGATTTTCAGCAATCTCTTCATATTTGTATCCTTCCAGATGCATGCGGAACGGCAGCCTGTAATCACCGTGAAGATTGTCAATAGCCTTGTTTATCTCATCTTCAGCATATGATGACTCAGGGGAGATGCTTCCCTTTTCTGATGACAAATTGATATAATACAGTTCCTGAGTGCCGTCCATCATGGTGTTCTCCCTGATACGGCGGCGGTAATTATTTATGAATGTGTTCTTCATAATGGTGAAAACCCATGCCTTGAGATTAGTGGCATCCACAAACTTGTCCTGATTCTGTATTGCTTTCAGAAATGTGTCCTGAACAAGATCAAGCGCGTTGTCTCGATCAAGTGTAAGGCTTAGGGCATACTTCTGAAGATTGCCCTTGAGACCTATGATGCTTGATGTAAATTCATGTGTTGTCATATCTGAACAATTTTCTGGTTTGTTGACACAAAGTTAAACGAATAATTAAGGATATCCAAATCCGAATATCCTTAATTTTAAAATACAACGACTTATGTGGAATGATTCTAAAGAATAATAATAATTAAATCAGCAAGTTAGAATGCCCACGTCTAAATTACGCCGACAGTGAAAAAAAGTGTTCCGGCAAGATCATTGAGATTCCGACGGGTGAGTACCCGGTGCTCTTTTATATTATATTTGTAGAAAATACCGAAATGGATATCAGAGATATTTGTTCAGAACGAATAGCTGTTCACAGCCATGACACTGTTGACAAACCGAACGCAGCGATACTGATGATACATGGCCTGGGCGAGCATGCCGGCCGCTATAATGAGTTGGCTGAGCGTTTTACGAAGGCCGGGATTGTCTTCAGGGCTTTCGACCTTCCCGGACACGGATCATCGGGGGGAAGGCGTGGTACTATGCCGGAACTGAGCAGGGTATATTCAATAATTGAGATCCTGACTGAAGATTTAAAAAATGAATTCCCGGGAGTGCCGGTAATTCTTTACGGGCACAGCCTGGGTGGAGGATTGTTGCTGAATATGCTAATCACTTTCAGGCCTGAGATAGCAGGAGCTGTTGTCACCTCTCCCTGGTTGAAGCTTGCAGAAACACCTCCTCCAATTAAGGTAGGCATTGCCCGTATCATGGGAAAAATTATGCCAGGACTGGTACAGGCGTCAGGGCTCAGGACAGAATACCTGTCGCACGATCAGAAAGTGGTGGATGCCTACATAAATGATCCACTGGTTCACGGACTGATATCAGCAGGGCTCTTTATCTCAATGACGGAGGCCGCAGAGGAGACCCTGAAACGAGCTTCCGAAATTAACATACCCCTGTTGCTGATGCACGGGAGAGATGATATGATCATATCTCCTTCCGGCACGCTTGAAATAGCAGCTTCAGTAAAGAGTTGTACACTGAAACTGTGGGAAGGCGGTTATCACGAGGTGCACAATGATACAATGAAAGATGAGCATTTTGAGTTTATATGCGAATGGATTGATACCTTAATATAAATGTAGGCCATGGAACTGCGCACCGCGGTACTGGAACCCTCTTCATCACTGAAAATCACATATGATACCCCCGTGATGTTCATGGGATCGTGCTTTGCCAATGAGATAGGCTTCAGGATGTCAGCAGGCAAACTCCCTGTGATGACCAATCCTCACGGTACACTCTTTAATCCCTTTTCCGTAGCAAAAGCCCTGGAGAGATTTGCAGATTCTCACGTTTACACTGAAGATGACATTTATCTGCATCAGAACCGGTATATCAGCCTCGATCATCATACGGCATTCTCATCATACAACCGTGATGTCCTGATTGAAAGACTGAATGAAACGGGCAGGGCTGCGTCTGAATTTCTGCGAAAAGCATCATTCCTGTTTGTCACTTTCGGTACCTCCTATATTTTTTCTCTCAGGGAAAGCAGTGAAATTGTCGCCAACTGTCATAAGCTGCCCACTGCACTCTTCACACGCAGACAGGCAGAGAATATGGAGATAGCGGAAAGGTGGCGGCAAACCCTTGACCGCCTCCAGGAGGTAAACCCGGGATTGAAGGTCTGGTTCACAGTCAGCCCTGTCAGGCACCTTAATGACGGCGCTCATGCCAACCAGCTAAGTAAGGCTCACCTTCTGCTCGCTGCCGAGGAGATATTGAAACATCCGCTTTCCGGAGGGTATTTTCCTGCATATGAGATATTTATGGACGATCTCCGGGATTACAGGTATTATGCAGCAGATATGGTTCATCCTTCCGAGACTGGTGTAGATTATACCTGGGGAAAATTTACTTCGGTATTCATGGAAAGTCCTGCCCTGCGCCTGTGGAACGAAGCATCAAAAATCAATAGAGCAATGAACCACCGTCTCAGCGGTGAAAAAAGTGATTCACTGGCATTTTCCGAAACCATGCTCAAAAGGATTGAAGAGCTCCGGTTGAAAGCTCCCTTCATTGATTTTTCTGAGGAAATACGCTACTTTAAAAATATTGTATAGATATTTTCACATTAATGTGAACAAAATATTCTGTCTGTTGTTTTCGTTTCATAAATGGTAAACAATGAAAAGACTTTATACTCTGTTTTATGTAATAATTTTAGTCCTGCAGGTCTCTTACGGACAGGAGAACAGCGGTGTAATAAAGGGTAAGGTTGTAGATGCATCGAGCAATGAACCAGTACCCTTCGCCAGTGTGGTTATCTGGAATACTACCATAGGAGCCATGACGGACTTTGACGGGAACTTTCTCTTTACCGGTGTGAAGCCCGGATATGTTGAGATAAGGGCCTCCTCGGTAGGCTATAAGTCCTACGTTTCAGAAGCTGTTATGGTGACAAACAATAATGAGGTCAACTTCCTGATACCTCTGGAGGCAACCGTGGTGGCAATAACTGATGTTATCATCAGAGCTTCTCCTTTCAGGAAACAGATTGAGAGCCCGATTTCTGTGCGCATCATCGGAATCCAGGAGATTGAGATGAACCCGGGAGGCAACCGTGATATTTCAAAGGTGATACAGTCGTTCCCTGGTGTAGCCTCCACGCCTGCTTTCAGGAATGATGTGATTGTCCGTGGCGGAGGACCCAATGAGAACAGGTTCTTTCTTGACAATGTTGAGATACCGTATCTGAATCATTTCTCTACTCAGGGAGCCTCAGGCGGGCCGGTGGGTATAATAAATGTCGATTTTGTAAGATCAGTAGATTTTCTGTCGGGTGCATTCCCTGCCTCAAGGGGGAATGCCCTGAGTTCTGTTATGAATTTCAGCCTTATTGACGGTAACCGTGAGAAGAAGAGCCTCCGGGCAACACTGGGTGCTTCTGATCTGGGACTGACATATAACGGGCCTGCCGGTGAGAGGAGCTCACTGATTGTCTCCGCCCGCCGTTCATACCTTCAGTTTCTTTTCGGGGCGCTGGGTCTTCCATTTCTGCCAACTTATACTGATTTTCAATTCAAGTACAAGATTGATTTTGACCAGAAAAATGAGCTTACCATTCTCGGCCTTGGTGCAAAGGATGATTTCAGGCTTAATCTTGATGCCAATGAAACAGAATATCAGCGTTATATACTCGGTTATATTCCCTCTCAGGAGCAGTACAGCTATACGGTAGGAGCGGTTTACAGGCACTTTCGCTCTAACGGATCTGATATTCTTGTGCTCAGTCGCAATTACCTTAACAACACCCAGTTTAAATACCTTGACAATATCGA
>JAQBHM010000181.1:0-3193 GCA_032127795.1 Bacteroidales bacterium
CGCCGCTAAAGATCGGTCCCCTGGACCACTATGAGGATGACCGCACCACCGGCGGCTTCAGCTTCTCCGGCAACATTGACAGTAACGAGTATCTTGTCAGCCATGCGGCTCTGAAAGGCATCTTTGACAAACAGCTTATCTTCCATAAACAGGTTTTTGACAGTTATAATGACACTCTCTACTATAAGATAAAGAGCTACAGCACCTACCTGTCGCTGCGCAAACCGCTGAGCGCTGTTCTGGCTGTGAAAGGGACACTTAGCTACCGTTATGATGACTATGTGATACAGTCAGCTGACATGACCAGTCTTATGGCAAAGGGCTTTGACCGTCACTGGTTAGGGCTTAAAGGCGAAGTAATATACGACAATACGCGCAAGCGTACCATCAACATCTACTACGGAACCAGGTTCAAGGTCTTCGGTGAATATTACCGTGAGCTTGGTGAGAAAAAGAAAGACATGTTTGTCATAGGTGCCGATTTCAGACATTACCTGAAGATACACCGTGACCTGATCTGGGCAAACCGATTTGCTGCCAGCACCTCATTCGGCCCTTCAAGACTTATTTATTACATGGGGGGTGTGGACAACTGGATGGGTTATCTCTTTAACAAGGTACCCATGTTTGACCAGAGTGTGCCCGTTGATCCTTCTGTCAATTACGGTTTTCAGGCCCTGGCCACAAACATGCGCGGGTTCAGCCAGAATATTCGCAACGGGAGCAATTTTGCATTGATAAACAGTGAGATAAGATGGCCGGTAGTAAGATATTTTGCAGGCCACCCTCTCAGATCCAACTTCCTCAACAGTCTCCAGGTGGTGGCCTTCGGTGACGCCGGAATGGCATGGTCAGGATGGAACCCCTGGGGCAATGAGAACTACTGGTCTGACAAGGTCTATAAAAATGGTCCTGTGGTGGTTACCCTTGATGCACTGCGTGATCCCCTTGTTGCAGGATTCGGTTTTGGCGCCAGGGCTCAGATATTCGGTTACTTTGTCAGAGGAGACCTGGCCTGGGGCATTGACAATGGCTACATCCTCCCCAGGATATTTTATCTTTCATTCAGCCTGGATTTCTAAAGAGAGAAGCTGATGGAGCTCCTTAAAAAACGAGTTATTGCCGGAGCTGAAGCCCTGCTTCCGGAACTGGTGCGCCTGAGGCGTCAGATACATATGCACCCTGAACTTTCGTATTCAGAATATGAAACCGCAGCATTTGTCAGCATGAAGCTGAAGGAGCTGGGCATTGAGCACGAGACCGGTATCGCAGGCACAGGCATCGTGGGAGTGATAAGAGGTAACATCTCTCCTGAAAGTATAACAGTTGGCCTTCGTGCTGACATGGATGCCCTGCCTGTCTGTGAGTCTCCGGGTGCTGAATACAGAAGCCTGAACGAAGGAGTAATGCATGCCTGCGGCCATGATGCACATACTGCAATGCTGCTGGGGACTGCCTCTTTGCTGCAGAATCTGCGCAGTGAACTCCAGGGGAGTGTGCTCCTTGTCTTCCAGCCCGGAGAAGAGAAAGCCCCCGGAGGTGCCAGGCTGATGATAGAGTCAGACATCTTTGACAGGTACAAACCCGATATGTTCATGGCACTTCATGTGCTTCCCGACCTTCCCACCGGTACGGTGGGTTACCACCCTGGTCCGTATATGGCATCATGTGATGAGATTTACCTGACAGTGAAGGGCAAAGGCGGACATGCAGCCCAGCCCTCGCAATACACAGACCAGATATACATTGCATCCCAACTGGTTATCACACTCAAGGATACAGTCATGAAAATGAGCAACACGAAGACCCCTGTCATACTGGGTGTCGGTCGTATTACCGGGATGGGAGCCACAAATGTGATACCTGAGACAGTTGAGATAGCATGTACTTTCAGAACATTCGACGAGCGACTGCGCGTCAGGGCAAAAAAAATCATACGTGACACTTCTTCAACGATAGCCACACACTACGGAGTAACCATTGATGTAAACATTGCAGAGGGTTATCCTGTCCTGGTAAATGACAAAACCCTTACAGAAAAAGTATCGGAACTGAGTAAAATGCTGCTTGGCGCAGACCGTGTAACTGAGATGCCTGAAAGGATGAGTTCAGAAGACTTCTCCTTCTTCAGCGAACGGTATCCTTCTACCCTATTCAGGATCGGGATAACCCCGGCAGGAAATCCTGTGAGATTACTGCATACTCCTGCCTTCGATCTTGATGAAAAAGCTATGATTACGGGAGTGGCAAACATGACATGGCTTACAGTGAATCTCCTTGCGGAAAACCGCTGAAGAAAATATTTCCTTCTTTAGTTAGGAGATAATAAAAATAACCGATATTTTTGCCAGTATAATATTAAATACAATAATAATGGCTTACAAAATTAATGATGATTGCACAGCTTGCGGAACCTGTATAGATGAATGTCCGGTTGAGGCAATAACCGAGGGTGATATTTATAAAATTGATCCGGATATTTGTACCGATTGTGCTGCCTGCGCTGACGTTTGTCCCGTTGAGGCAATTCATCCGGTAAACTAAACCGCATTCTGTGTAGGAAAACCGGAAGCTGTCTGCAAAGACAGCTTCTTTTGTTTAGTCAGGATTATATTTAGCTCCTGACAAAATGGCCTGACAGTCAGTTAAATCCATTAATTCGGAGAGTGTGACCCGGGGATTATTGCGCATGTATCTGGCAATTATTCTGTATCCTGTCCATACTACCGCTCTGCCGGGTGAGGCCTCTGTGAAATAACTTGTAAAAGGCGCCTCGCCTGTAAACTTTCTTATCAGAAACCCGTCAGTTGAGAAGAGCAGGTCATTACTCACAAGATATTCCCATATCATAGCCTCGTTATCACTGCAGAAATCCAGCTGGCTCTGTCTGAATCCAAACAGAACCGTATCAGGAGCTGAAGGCAGCATACTACGAGTAAAATAGAGCAGCTTGGCCTCATGTATCATAGTATTAAGCAGTGTGCGTGTGCCGTAATTCATATCACGGTAATCCCATTCGGTAGATGCCCAGGCATAAATGCAGTCAGGCACAACATAGCCAGGGGTCATTTTGCGCGACTGGTATTGATAGATCCCAAGTGACGGGTAGTATTTTGAATCTGCTCCGAGGTACCTGTCAAGACTGATCATTAAAAGTGAATCGTCAATGATAATACTGTTGTTAAATGCTGTA
>JAQBHM010000182.1:0-3174 GCA_032127795.1 Bacteroidales bacterium
TGCAGGTATTTACCCTGGTCAGGATGAACTGGCGGAACGTATCAGGGTTCTGGCAAAAGGATATCCCCAGCTATGCAATGTAAAGGTCATCTGCACCACTGCGGGAGGCATGGAGCTCTATGCTCTTACCCTGGGTAAGGGTGAGACAGGCGACAAGCCCGGAATAGCAATTCTGGGAGGTATTGACGGACGCTATATCCATTCCCGTGAGATGGCGCTCGGTTTTGCCGAGGAGCTCCTCAGTCGCTCGGGAGAGTCTGAGATAAGTGCTCTGCTTGAAAAGGTCACATTCTATGTTATACCTGATGCCTCACCTGATGCCTCCAGGCAATATTTTTCAAAACTGAAGTATGAGCGTAACATAAATGCAGTGGAGACAGATGATGACCGTGATTTCATGACAGGAGAAGACCCGGCGGAAGACCTTAACGGTGACGGCATGATCACACTGGTGCGTATAGAAGATCCCACAGGAAAATGGCTTCCCTCACGCGATGACCCGCGCATAATGGTTGCCGCTGACCCCGGAAAGGGTGAAACGGGAAGTTACATCGTCATCAGCGAAGGCCTTGACAATGATGATGACGGATTGTACAATGAAGACGGTGCCGGAGGGGTTTCATTTAACGCCAATTTCTCGCACAACTATGAAGAGTTTGGACTTAACAGCGGTGCACATGCCCTCTCTGAGACTGAGACAAGGGCTGTTGCCGATTTTCTGTATGATCATTTCAATATCTACATGACTATTGCTTATGGTCCGCAGGATAACCTCAGCCAGCCAATGAAAAGTGCCTCCAGGGCACCGCAGAGAGGCAAGAAGCCTGACGGGGTCCTTAAAGGTGATGAGACAATCAATAAACTCATATCTGAATCATGGAAAGAGAAGACAGGGACTAAAGGTAGTCCTGTTGCAACACCTGCGCCCGGCAACTTTGCTGAATGGGCCTACTATGATTACGGACGCTACAGCTATTCCACCCCGGGATGGTGGGTAAATGCAGACAAGGGTGAGGATACAGGTGTCGCGTTCATGAAGGGTCAGACTGAAGAGTCTGAAAACTTTGTCCCCTGGGTCAGTGTCAGCGGTGATCATTTTGGCGGCAGGAAAGCAGAAGTGGGTGGTATTAAACCATTTTCCACAACAGTGCCGCCGGACTCACTGTTATCAAAAATGAAAACCGGAAATTTCAGCTTCATAATTGCAGCTGCCTCTTTTCACCCTGAGGTTGAGCTGACCGGGCTCAAAATAGAAAAAGCAGAAAACAATCTGTGGAGGGTCACCGTCAAAGTACATAACAAGGGCCTTTTTGCCACGTGCACCGAGATTGGCGACAGGAATAAATTTGTCAGGAGGGCGCAACTGACACTTGAGACCGGCAAGGGTCAGACTGTTATCAGCGGACAGATAAGACAACCGCTGCCACGGCTGGATGGGAATGAGGCCATTGAATACTCCTGGCTGATTATGGGTAAAGGAAAAATTAACCTGAAAGCCGGAGCGGTCAACTGCGGTTTTTCAATTCTCAATGCTGAACTTAAGTAACTTACAATGATTTGCTGATTATGAAGAAGAGTATAAATATCTTAGCCGTTTCGATCCTTTTGCTGGTTGTACAACAGGTTACTGCGCAGACCGGAGGATTCAGCTTCAAGGCTGCCGGCAGTCCCTCTGACCCCAAAGTGGCCGCCACATGGAACAAATATTACACCTATGAGGGTATCACTGATCTCTGCAACCGTCTTGTCAAAGCCTATCCCGGGCTGATAACAATGGAGTCTGCCGGCAAGTCTTATGAGGGCATGGAGATGATTGTCCTTACCATAACTGACAAAAGCAAGGGTAGTCATATGTCGAAGCCTGCATACTGGGTTGACGGCAACATTCACGGCAATGAGATACAGGGAACGGAGATGGCTCTTTACACCGCATGGTACCTGTGTGAGATGTACGGCAGAAATGAGTTCATCACAGATCTCCTGGCAGAAAAGACTATTTATATAGCACCAACTATAAATCCTGATGCACGTGCGGTCTTTACCGGCACTGCGGGGTCTCTGCGTTCCGGCGTTGTTCCCCGTGATGATGACCGTGACGGCCTTGTTGATGAAGACGGCTTTGATGATCTTAACGGTGACGGGGAGATATCAATGATGAGACGCAAAACAACTGACGGTAACATGAAATCTGACCCTTCCGATCCGCGGAAAATGGTACCTGTGGCACCGGGGGAAAAAGGCGATTATGAGATTGTGGGACGCGAAGGCATTGACAATGACGGCGACGGGTTACTGAATGAGGACGGTCCGGGGAGCTATGATCCCAACCGCGACTGGGGATATAACTGGGAGCCTAACTACGTTCAGAACGGAGCTGACAAGTACCCTTTCTCGTTACCTGAGACAAGGGCTATCCGTGACTTTATCACTTCACACCCCAATATCACAGGCTCACAGTCGTTCCACAACTCAGGAGGCATGATACTGAAAGGTCCCTCTGTGGAAGGAGGAGGATCAGAAATTTACAGTAGGCCTGATGACATGGTCTATGAGTCAATTGGACGAACGGGAGAAAAGATCATTCCCGGTTACAGGCTCCTGACTATCTGGAAAGACATGTACACTGTCTGGGGTGGAGAACTTGACTGGATGTACGGCGCTATTGGCTCTTTCGTCTATTCAAATGAGCTCTGGACCTCTTACCTTATGTTTTATGATACTGCACAGACAGACAATTATGAATTCGACAGGCTGCTGCTTTTTGAAGATGCCTTCATTCCCTGGGAAGAAATAGAACACCCTGTCTATGGAAAAGTTGAGGTTGGAGGATTCAGCAAGAGTTTCGGAAGGATCCATCCCGGATTTATGCTGGAGACAGATGCCCACCGTAACATGGCGTTCGTGCTTTACAATGCATGGCAGACACCAAAGCTTGAGGTCTCAGATATAGCATTAAGGGATCTGGGTGGAGGACTCCGTGAGATAACTGCCACGGTGAACAACCGGAGGCTGATGCCTACGCACTCTGCGCAGAATATGAAGTATCACATTTCTGCTCCTGATTATATAAAGCTAGAAGGGGCCGTAGCCATCTCGGCCCTTATTGTCACCGATCCTCTGAATAACATCACAAGAGAGCAAAAGAAAAATCCTCAAAGGATTGAGGCAGAGAAT
>JAQBHM010000183.1:0-2570 GCA_032127795.1 Bacteroidales bacterium
TAATAATGGCGCTTATTGTACTGCCAGTTGCTCTTGTACTGATGAGGATTGCACTTCCGTATGCCGGGAAACTGTTTCAGACCAACCTGAGTATCATCAGCTCAAATATTGGAATTTATATCAGTGTATATCTGTCTCTTACAATAATTATCGGAGTTGTCTCCGGTTTATATACATCATCATATTTATCCGGGCTGAAGGTCATGGATATTCTTAAAAGCTCCTCACAGACCGGCAAGAAAAAACAGTTCTTCCGGTCTATACTTATAATCCTGCAACTTGTCATTTTCTGCACATTTGTTTCAGGAACACTGATTATACGTTCCCAGTATAAATATGCCCTGAATAAGGATCTGGGTTATTATAGCAGTGATATTCTGCTAATTGAACTGGGGAGAGACTTTAAGGATTATTCTGCTTATACCAACAGTATTAAATCAAATCCGAATGTTATCATGGCCGGTGGGGTTATGGAAGGACTTCCGATGCAGGGATCAATGTCCTCAATGTATCCGCATTTCGAGGATAATACATTGAAGGTAAATGTAGAAGGACTGGCAGTAGACTATAATTTTATTCAGACGATGGGTATCAAAGTGCTCGAAGGCCGCGAATTCTCGCAGGATTATGGAAGCGACCTCAAACAATCTGTAATGCTCAATGAAACGGCAGTTAAAGAACTGGGGATAACTGATCCCATTGGAAAACTAATCGGGAATCAGACAATTATCGGGATTGTAAAAGATTTCAACCTTCATTCCATACATTCTGATATTCCGCCCATGATAATTAGCATGACCGACAAGTACATACACCAGGTTGCGGTACATTATAAACCGGGGACTCTGGCCGGGATTCTTCCGATGCTCGAAGCTGAATGGGAAAAAGTTGCTTCCGACAGGCCATTCAGGTATACAACAATAGAGGATCTGATAAAGAGTATCTATTCTTCCGAGAGAAATTTAAGCACAATAGTTTCAATATTCGCTCTCTTTACCCTTCTTATTGCTGCATTCGGATTATTCGGACTTACACTTTTCATAGCACGTTCGAGAACAAGGGAAATAGGTATCAAAAAAGCATTCGGCAGTTCCGTGCAATCAATTATTTATTCTTTCCTGAAAAATAACCTGATACTGGTTATTGCAGCTGCCCTGCTTTCCGTTCCCGTGACTTTTTATGTTATGACAAGGTGGTTGGATAATTTCGCATTTAAAGTCAGCATCAGCTGGTGGGTGTTTGTATTTTCATTTGCGGTAGCAGCCCTAGTGGTTCTGGCTACAGTATATTTTCATTCCTACAAGGCATCACATATTAATCCTGCAGATGCGCTGAGGCATGAATGACTGGCTGAATGTGGTCAAGGCATCTGGCTTTTGCATTATAACACAGCTATATTTTTCTTTGCAAGAAAATCTCTTATACCTTGTACTCTCATAATCTTCCTTTTTCTGGAAGCATCCAGTTTGTAAATTTTGTTACCACCGATCAATGACTCAAGAGGTATATCAAGGTAGCGATTTAGCATTGTTATCATCTTAAGGGTAAGCTGGCGTTTCCCATTTAGAACTTCTGAAATCCTCGTCTCTCCACCAAAGAGAGGTGCAATGTCCTTCTGAATTAGATTCATCTGGTCCATTCTGAATCTGATTGCATCAATTGGATCAGGAGCTTTTCTGGGCAATTGCTCATCCTCATATCGCTCAACAAGTATGGAAAGAAGTTCAAGTTCATCTCCCTTTGTAGAACCTGGTTCTATTTGATCTTTCTCAGAGTTTATAAGCGCATAGATCCGCACTACTGCAGCTTTGTATTCCTTTTCTGTTTTAATAACCTTAAGTTTCATATTTCACCTCCCTCGCATCTATTTTATCATATTCTTTATGGGTCCCGAACCAGATAACAAATACGATTCTCAATTTGTATTCAATGTCTACCACCAAACGATATTCATTACCCTTAATATTGAACACAACCCTTTTTGAGCTGATTATACTGGCATTTTTATACTTCAACTTCAGTTCTGCTGAATTATTCCAATTTGAATCCTTCACTTCATATATCCAGGCTTGCACAGCTTTTTGTGCACCACTATGCCTGGGTTCCTTGCAATAACCCTGAAGTGTTCCTGCCTTTATTATCCGCATACTGTGACAAAGATACAACAAACTTACCAAATAAGGTAACTAATTGTTAAAATCTGCTTTTCATTCCAAACTCCGGTGATATTGAGCTCCCTGGTTAGAGTGCAAACGCCAGTGACCCTGACCACTTCTCGCCGGCATAAATTGACCACTTCTGGCCGGAGTTAAATCCTTGATGAATAAGTTAATATAGTTATGTTAATCTGACCGGCCAGATGTGGTTAATAAGACCGGCTTTTGCACCATTGAGAAGTAATTTAATTACCGTATTGCAATGCTATTTGCACTATTATAGTGCATTTTTAGTATATATATGTACTTTAATGGTGCATTTTAATATCTTTGCGAAATAATAAACGACCATGGAGAAATTATTTGAACAGTTTTTAAAACTTCTAAGAGAGACGGATACCGGTTTCTTCCGAT
>JAQBHM010000184.1:0-3780 GCA_032127795.1 Bacteroidales bacterium
CCATATAAAAGGGTCATTCAAACAGCGCGATGTGGAAAATCTGTCAAGGAGACATATTGATGGATTAGAGAGCCTTGAAATGCTTGAGAACTCAGGGAAGTAATACCTTTACGGTTCAGAAACCTAAAGGATGGGGCCCGAAGAGTTCAGGAAGATAATATTGCCGGAGGGACGAAGGCTCTATGCCTTCGCCTTCCGATACATGAACAACAGGGAAGATGCTGAGGACATTGTACAGGATGTGATGACAAAACTCTGGGAGAACCGAGACACACTGGAAAGGTATCAGAACATCGGTGCCTGGACAACCACCATGACACGCAATATGTGTATCGACAGGCTGCGAAGGAATAAAAAGCTACATCTTGAAAATGAAGAATCTCTTGAGGCTGCGGAAGCATATGTGCACGATGGCGGTAATATTAATGACAGCAGGGAAGCGTCGGCTCTCGTAATAAAGATCATTGACAGGCTTGGAGAACCCTATAAGAGTGCTGTTATCCTTCGTGATGTGGAAGGGTACTCCTACGAGGAGGCTGCAGAAGTGATCGGAACAAATGTCAATGCACTCCGTACCACCCTCTCCAGGGCAAGGAAATATGTGCGTGAAGAACTTGAAAAGATATACAGATATGGAACAGGAGAAGATAAAGGAACTGCTCAGAAGATATTATGAGGGGCTGACTTCCGAAGCTGAAGAGGCCGTCCTGAAAGAGCTGCTGAACACTCCCGGCACAGGTGAAGAGTTCGCACCTGACAGGGTCATGATGTCAGCAGGGACAGATGAACCGCCTGAGCCCTCTGAAGATTTCATCGCGCGACTTGAGGCAATAACCGTTTCCGATAAAGAAGGTACGGGTTCAAAAAGGTTTGTCCGTTTTGCACTTTCTCTTGCTGCCGGAATTGCCCTGCTGGTCGGATCATATTCTATATTCAGGATTGTATCGGTAAGCCAACCTGAAGACACCTTCACTGACCCGGAAATTGCAATGGCGGAAGTCAGGAGCATACTGACAGCAGTATCACATAACATGAAGACAGGTACTGAGCCGCTCGCTAACATAAAAACCATGGGGATTGCCCCCAGGACCATGAAAGACCTGGGAAGGATCGGCAATACGGTAGGTGACCGTCTCAACAAACTGCAATATCTCAATGATATAGACCCCTCCCCCCAATTAACGGAGGATCATAACAAGAAAAACTAAAAGAAATGAAAAAGCTTATATTCTTAATAATGGTCGTCGTCACAACATTGCCGGCCCTGGGACAGAAAAGCCCCGTCGATGATCTTTTTGACAGGTATTACGGCAAGGAGGGATTCACCTCTGTGTTTATCTCATCGAGGATGTTCAGTCTGCTGGCGCGGATAGACAAGGAAGATCAGGAGTTTCAGAATCTGGTCTCAAGGATAAAAGGCATAAAGATCCTTGCCATTGACAGTGCTCACAATGTGAACCGGATCAATTTCCTCTCAGAAATACAGAAGAAACTTAACTCTTCAGGTTATGAAGAGCTTATGACTGTCAGGGAGGAGACACAGGAGATAAGGTTTCTGATCCGAGAATCCAACGGCCGGATAGCAGAGCTTATAATGATTACCGGCGGTCAGGGCAGCTCAGTGGTGTCTATTACCGGAGATATTGACCTGAAGACTATTGCCAGTCTTTCTGACAACCTTGGCATAGAGGAGTTGGAGAATCTGGAAAAGGTAAAGCAGGAGCAAAAGAAGCGCTGATATTTGACTAATTCACATAACAAAAAACAAAATTCTGAATGACGCCGCTGAACATCTTGCCATTTTTTCCGTTACACTGAAGAATAACAGAAAAAATTATTGATGACCAGCCCCACTAAAAGCATGAATAGCCATGATGAGCTTCTTCAGGCTTACACAACCATGTTTCTCTTTCTCGGCAGCTCTGTGGCATTGACCCCGGCTGACGGAGGACTGCAGTCATTCTGTGAGAAGGGTTATTTGAGGAACCTGCCGGTGACAAGCAATAATCAGAGGTTCAGTGATGCGGCACGGCTGCTGAAGTCGCCCTGCCCCTACAGCGGGCAATGCGAAAAGAAAATCAGTGAAAACTACGAAAATCTGTTCAACTCCGGCAGTCATACCCAGGCTCCCCTTATGTCTTCTACCTGGAAGTACAGCAACGCGGAAGATGACAGCAGACTCCGGAATCTTCAGATAATTTACAAGCGGTACGGATTTCATATAGATGAGAAATGCGGAATGGGATATGATCATCTGAGCATGGAACTGCTTTTTTTAAATATGCTTCTCGAAAAATACCTTACTGAAGACGACAGCGAGATAAAGGAGATGATTAGAAGGGATCTCTCATCATTCATTACTGAAGAATTGCTGTCATGGCTGCCATTCTGGGCAGAGGCAGTGTCCGAGAAGTCAGTAACAAAATGCTATAAGGGTATCGCCGGGCTTGTTGTGGGAAGCCTGGAAGATGTCAGTGATATACTTAATCACAGGTAATCAGAAGTTGGGATTGTAAAAGCGTCTGATCGCGCCCATATAATATTCAACCCATCCCTCGACAATATTTTCAAAGTCGTCATCAGGTATGTTTATGTGTTCAACAACCACTACCGACGCACCCCCCATAGGTGAAATATTAATTGTCACTATTGATTCTTCAGAGGTCTCCCCGAAATACCACTCCTGAACAACTTTTTTATCCGGCACCAGTTGAATGATCTTTCCGGTGATATCACCCTCCCACATTGAGAACTCCTCTCCCGGTTCCGCAATCATCTGTGCCGGATAGCCAGACCAGAGCTCAATTGTATATGGGTTTGTCAGTGCTGCATAAATGTCAGAAGGCTCTGCATTGATATGAAAAGTCTTTTTAAAGTTTTTCATTATAAGAGGCTGTTATTAAAGCGATAAAAGATAAAGTTAACTGTTTGGACCCTGTTCTGCAAGATATCTCTCTGCGTCGATAGCCGCCCTGCATCCTGCCCCGGCCGCGGTGACTGCCTGCCTGTACACATGATCCATGACATCGCCGGCGGCAAAAACGCCCGGCACTCTTGTCAGTGTGGAGTCCGGCTCAGTTTTGATGTATCCGGTCTCATCTGTCTCGACAAACTGTTTAAACACCTCTGAGTTAGGGGAGTGACCTATAGCAAGGAAGAAACCGTCAATCTCCAGATTGAATTTCTCCTCGTTTGGCTTGCCTTTATGACGAAGCACAATGGCTCCCTCAACACCGTTGGTACCAAAAAGGTCATCTACCTGGCACTCCCATAATATCTCAATATTCGGCGTTTTGAATACTCGTTGCTGCATAGTCTTGCTCGCACGGAGTTCATCACGGCGCACAATCATATATACTTTTTTACATAGTCCGGCAAGGTAGGAGGCTTCCTCACAGGCCGTATCTCCACCGCCAACAACAGCCACATCCTTGCCTTTGTAGAAGAACCCGTCACATGTAGCACATGCCGATACTCCCATACCGGCATATTTTGTCTCTGCCGGAATACCGAGATATTTTGCCGTAGCTCCTGTGGCTATGATGACCGCCTCAGCAATAATCTCAACCGATCCGTCAAAAACCACCTTCAGGGGCCTACCTGAGAAATCGGCCGAGGTGGCAATTCCAAAACGGATGTCAGCACCGAATCTCTCAGCCTGCTTCCTGAAGTCTTCCATCATTTCCGGGCCCGTTACCCCTTCAGGGTACCCCGGAAAGTTTTCCACTTCTGTAGTGGTAGTAAGCTGACCGCCCTGCTGAAGACCGGTGTACAGCACAG
>JAQBHM010000185.1:0-3386 GCA_032127795.1 Bacteroidales bacterium
ATTCCTTTTCCTCACCGGGTTCCTTGCGGAGCTTGTCAACCGACGGTCATCAGAACGCAACAGGTACCTTATCAGGGATAAGGTGAATCTGTAAATGGACTGATTAAGGGGAATTAAGAATTAAGAATTAAGAATTAAGAATTGGGTCTTGCCTTTCGACTTTCAACTTTCGACTTTCAACTTTCGACATTAAGGACTTTATGGACTTTCGACTTTCCGTTGCGTCATCCGAAGGAGCACCCTCAGAGCATCAGTGAGCTTTTCCCATGAATAGAGCTTTTTCTGTTCATTAATACCCTCCTGGAAAGCATCTCCGGCACCTTTGAAGAAAGTGCTGATAGCATCAGCTATGGCTCCCGACTCCGGGGGCACAACATATCCGCATTTGCCGTCAGGAACTATCTCCGCCAGTCCGCCTACATCAGTGACAATCATAGGTTTGTCAAAATGGTATGCCACCTGTGTCACTCCGCTCTGGGTGGCTGAACGGTATGGCTGCACCACCAGCGAGGCAGCAGAGAAATAGTATCTCACCTCCTCGTTACTGATAAAGTGGGTATGCAGTATAACCCTTTCATCGAGGTGGTTTGACTGTATAATATCGAAATAGCTCTTCGCGTCCTCGTAGAACTCCCCGGCAACTATCAGTTTTACCCCTGACTTTCTTACTTTTTCATCTGCCATTGCCTCCAGGAGCAGGTCGAGACCCTTGTACGCCCGTATGAAACCAAAGAAGAGAATGAACCTGTCAGCAGGGCATAGTTTGAGTCTCACAATGGCCTCGGCGCGCGATACAGATTCACCGTAATTGTCAAACAGCGGGTGAGGTGAAATTATGCACGGTATATCGGGATTAAACTGGCGAAGTTCATTTTCTACCGCTTTTGTCATTACCAGTGCCCCTTGAATGCTGTTGATGAAGAACCTGGTTAGCAGTTTGTCTCCCATCCGTTTTTCATGCGGAATGACATTGTCAAAGATGGTTAACACCCTTGTTCGGCCGTTGCTCCTTACTATTCTGGCAATTATCCCCAGGGCGGGGCTCATGAACGGCAGCCAGTAACGGAGGATGATCATGTCAGGCTTGGTGCGCCGTAGTCTTAGTCCTGTCCCGAACCAGGTCAGGGGATTGACAGAGTTTATAGCCCTGGTGATGGAAATACCTTCAGGGGCAAAGCTGTCATCATACTGTGTTTTGCCGGGGAAGAGGAACGACGGATACTGGAGAGAAAAGGTGTATATGGCGGCTGCATCGCCCTCACGAAGGAACTGCTGAGCCATACGCTCATTGTACGCTGCAATGCCCCCTCGGTACGGGTGTGCTGGTCCGCATATGACAATCTTTAACATGGTCAGAGCCCTGTGTCTTTCACATAATCGGCAAGATAGGAATACTGTGGCGTCAGCTCACCATCATCGGTGATTGTAGCCCTGAGTATCATCTGGGAGGTATTGCCGCTGAAGAGATCATGCAGGACATTCTCCATCAGCTGCCTTCCGAAGTCGCTCGACGCATCACGCGGAAGCTCCCCGGGAAGGTTATCAATTGACATCACCGAGATATTATCGGGTGACAGGAAGGCCTCCTCCTCGGCATGTGTTGTTCTGTTATAGCTGTAAAAAGGATCAGCTATTGTTGTAGCACGCAGGGTTGTAGGAACAGGCCCTGCTATATCACAGCTGATATCGCCTATCACTGAGATGCGGAAATCCGGACCGGAAACATCCTCCCTGGTAAAGAATACCGGTGAACCCGGAGCCCAGAAGTGAGAAGCAACAAAAATATCTGTCACTTTAGCATACTTCAGAAAATCTGACTCATACTCTTCAGGATGGCTGACAAAATTATTAAAATCGAATACCCTCCCCTCAGAATGCCTGACATAATGCTGAGGGCCTATCTGACAGACCACGGGGACATCATATTCTCTGGTAAGAAATTCTTCAGGTGTCACCTTTAAAAGGTTGCTGCACACAGAGAGTGTTTCCATTGCCCCTGAGGCAACCCTTCCTTCCCCGGTAACAAGTATTTTGAGTCCAGGTTTGAGCTGTATCATCCGCAGTCCGGCCCACATCTCATCGAGATCACGGCACTGAAATGCCGGCTTCAGCCTGAATCTGTTTGTCTTTATACCCCTGGCTCTCAAAGCATTATAAGCACCGACAATTCCTGCCCACCGGCCAAAAGCGACAACCCTCTGTCCTTTGTCGGTGGCGAGATATTCATAGTCAATAAGGCGCACCTTTTTGCTGAGTATCTCCTGCAGCATACTGCGGTTATATTCCTGTTTTTTTGCCACATGGGCAAAGAAAAGATAAGTCTTTCCCTCAATAAAGAGACGTTTGTCCACCTCCTTCACTCCCAAGAGGATGTCACACTGACGAAGGTCTTCGAGAAGAGGTATCATCAGATATTCATATTCCTCATCGGAGTAGCAGCGGATATCAGAAGGCTGAACAAAGAACTCCACGAAGGGGTAAACCTCCTTCAGGGCCACGATCTGCGACGGGGTCAAAGGAACCCTGCGGTCAGGAGGATTCTTCGTCTCTCGCAGTATACCCACTTTCAGTTTCTTTTCCATAACGGTTTGTATGAGGCGATGTGAAGATAATAATTCGGCCTGATTTTTGTACATATTTTTATCACTGAAGCGCTTTATTGTTTACTTTTGCGCGGCAGAACATACTTTGGGGCTGACCTGGTTTTGACAGCAAGCCGTGGTGGTATGTAAGCATGCAGAGAGTGGTGACGCATCTCTTTAACTTGTGTCTCACAACAATAATTGGCGAGAATAACTACGCTCTTGCTGCTTAACTGAACTAAGTAAGTTAAGCTTTATTCCGGTACCAGGTACTGGAACGAGACGCTTCCCGGGCGGTGACGCCCTGTACCAACCCGATAAGGAGGCGCACGCAATTCAGGGATTGTCCGATGGTTTCTCCAGCCTGAGGATGAAATAAAGGAGATAAGGAAAGATTCGGTTGCCTGGCACCTCGTCTCTCCCGACAATCAAGTCAGGATAAGCATGTAGAAAGCATATGGTTACCTTGCCTGGACGCGGGTTCGACTCCCGCCAGCTCCACAAGAAAGTTAAGGCAGACACCCCCGAAAGGGGGTGCTCTGTTTCTGATGAGAGGCTGGAAAGCTTGCTTTTAAAGACTCTCAGAAGAAACAGAGTAGCCATGCGCAGCATGGTGTCTGCCTTTAGTTGCATCTTTGAAGCTAAGGGACGGTGACCCTGACTGACTGTAAGGAGAGTCAGGGGAACACCCCCGCCATACCTTCAGGAGAAGAGAAAAAGAACCATGCGCAGCATGGTGGCTGCCTTTAATTGCATCTTTGAAGCTAAGGGACGGTGACCCTGACTGACTGTAAGGAGAGTCAG
>JAQBHM010000186.1:0-2780 GCA_032127795.1 Bacteroidales bacterium
ACTCCTTTATGATGAGATTGACCGTAATAAGCTGTTCAATACAACAGTGCCTGATCCTGAAGACAGGTCACTGATGAATGTATGCTTTGTCATGGCAGAGAATTACAATGAGGTTGAGAAGGACTTTGCTGATTTTGCCAAAGGTCAGGGAATGATAGGGATAGGAGGACACCGTTCAGTGGGAGGTTTCAGGGCATCGCTGTATAATGCATTGCCATTGGAAAGTGTTCAGGCACTTGTAAGTTGTATGAAAGAGTTTGAAAACAAAATCTAAACACTGAGTCATGAAAATACTGGTTGCTACAGAAAAACCCTTTGCATCCGCCGCTATCGGATTGATACGTGAGGTTGTCGAAAAAGGAGGTCATCAGCTTGCGCTGCTTGAAAAATACAAGACCGCTAATGAGTTACATGAAGCTATGGGTGATGCAGATGCACTGATAGTGCGTTCTGATATTGTAGATGCAGCAGTCATTGCTGCTTCACCCAGGCTGAAGATAGTTGTCAGGGCCGGTGCCGGTTATGACAACCTTGATCTGCCAGCCTGCACGGCCCGTAATATAGTTGCAATGAATACTCCCGGGCAGAACTCAAATGCTGTTGCTGAACTGGCTTTCGGAATGATGCTGTTTCTTGCCCGCGGTGGCTTCGACGGCAAAACGGGATCTGAGCTCCGTGGCAAGAGCATAGGGATACATGCATTCGGAAATGTGGGAAAATATGTAGCCAGAATCGCTGCCGGACTGGGTATGGATGTCTATGCCTATGACCTTTATATTAAGGGAGATGTTATGAGGGAAGCTGGTGTCACCCCTGTTGATACTATAGAAGAACTCTACGGCAAATGCCAGTATGTTTCATTGCATATACCCGCCAATGAGAAGACAAAAAACTCAATAGGCGAGAAACTGCTTTCTCTGATGCCTGACGGTGCCGTTCTTGTCAATACAGCGCGCAAAGAGGTAATAAATGAGGAAGAACTTGTTAAAGTGATGGAGAAACGTACCGATTTCAAATACCTGTCAGACATTGCTCCTGACAATGCTGCCCTTTATGCAGAGAAATTTGCAGGCCGTTATTTCTTTACACCCAAAAAAATGGGTGCACAGACGGAGGAAGCCAATATAAACTCAGGAGTGGCGGCAGCACTGCAGATTGTGGATTTCTTCGCCACAGGCAATGAGACTTACAGGGTAAATAAAAATAAATAGAAAACTACCGGATATTGTTATGGCAGTGGTAAAACCTTTCAGGGGGCTTAGGCCCCCGAAGGATGCAGTGGCAGAAATAGCCTGTCTTCCTTATGATGTTATGAACTCTGAAGAGGCCGCAAAAATGGCCAGCGGTAATGAAAAGTCGCTTCTTCATATTACTAAGTCCGAGATAGACCTTCCGAATGACATTGATGTGCACTCCGAGGAAGTATATCTGAAGGCATTTGAGAATTTTACTCTATGGCAGAAAAACGGATGGCTGGTGCAGGATGCTGAACCTCACTTTTATATTTATGCCCAGACAATGGATGGCCGTACCCAATACGGTATCGTAGGTGCAGCTTCAGTGGATGATTACCTGAAAGGGGTGATTAAAAAACATGAGCTGACACGCCCTGATAAGGAAGAAGATCGTATGGTCCATGTCAGAGCCAATAACGCAAATATTGAACCCGTTTTCTTTGCATATCCTGCTCTTAATGAGATTGATAAAATTGTAAACAGGATAGTAAAAAAGGAGAAGCCTGAGTATGATTTTGTCTCTGAAGATGGTATTGGCCACCATTTCTGGGTGATTTGGGATCCCACTGTAAACAAAAAGATAGAAGAACTTTTTGCAGAGAAGGTCCCTTTTACCTATGTGGCTGACGGGCATCACCGAACAGCTGCCGCAGCCCTTGTCGGCAAGGAGAAGAAAGAGAAAAACCACTCGCACAAAGGCACCGAGGAGTATAATTTTTTCCTTGCAGTTCATTTTCCTGATGATCAGTTGAAAATATTTGATTATAACCGTGTTGTGAAAGATCTCAACGGGCACACAACCGGGCAGATCCTTGAAAAACTGGGGGAGAACTTTGAGATAAAGGAAAAGGGGGCCAGAACCTACAGGCCGCGTAAACTTCATCAATTCTCAATGTACCTGAACGGTAATTGGTACAAGCTGACCTCAAAAAAGGGAACATATGATGACTCAGACCCTATAGGGATACTGGATGTTACCATTCTTACAGAAAAGGTGCTCATGCCTATCTTTGACATTCAGGATCTGCGACGGTCAAAACGAATTGATTTTATAGGCGGAATTCGCGGTCTCGGTGAACTGAAAAAAAGGGTAGACAGCGGCGAGATGAAAGTGGCATTTGCACTCTATGCGGTCTCCATGAAGCAGCTTATAACAATTGCCGATACGGGTAATATCATGCCGCCCAAAACTACATGGTTCGAGCCCAAGCTGAGAAGCGGCCTCGTGATACACCTTCTTGACTGACAACTGAATCCCGTGGGAGATATCGCTGGCAATATTATCAGACTTGAAAACATGGTCCCGGGTCATGTCTCTTTGGTTGCCGTCTCAAAGACGAGAAGCAATGAGGAAGTACTTGAGGCTTATAAAGCAGGACAAAGAGTCTTCGGCGAGAACAGGGTACAGGAACTTCTTGCCAAGAGATCCCTGCTGCCGGATGATATTCAGTGGCACCTCATAGGGCACCTTCAGACCAACAAGGTCAGGCAGGTAGTGCAGGCAGTGGCAATGATAGAGTCCGTGGATACCCTCAGACTGCTGTC
>JAQBHM010000187.1:0-3401 GCA_032127795.1 Bacteroidales bacterium
TTAACTACCTTGTACAGGCCAATGACTATCTCAAATCTATACAGGCAGCAGAGACAGCGATTGTCAGAGATACCACCACTGCTGTAACTGAGGAGACCGGCGACCAGTCGTTGCTTGATATTGTCAGCAAAGACACTGCTACAGCAGCTGAAACAGGCTCCCTTGAGGCTTTTACACGGCAGAATCCGCTCTTCGGACTTCTCCGCCCCAACGTCTCGCAGGATGGTCAGCCCGTAGGCGGCAGCCTTGTAGGCTTTGCCTCATTCGCTGATACAGCCCAGGTGAACAAACTGTTGAAGATGAACCAGGTGAGGTCCATCTTCCCCAGGGAGGTCAAGTTCCTCTGGAGCCAGAACCCGTATAAATATGATGAAACCGGCACCCTCTATGAGCTTCATTCGATAAAGATAACCACACGCGATGGCCGTGCCCCGCTGACAGGTGACGTGGTTACCGGCGCCCGCCCCTCAACAGGTGTCACCGGTTCGGACATTAAGGTTGACATGACTATGAACGGCGAAGGGTCAAAGATATGGCAGACCATGACCCGTGACAATATCGGCCGTTGCATTGCCGTGGTGCTTGATGATTATGTAAGATCGTACCCGCGCGTTCAGAATGAGATATCAGGTGGCAGCACCGAAATAACTGGAGACTTCACTCTTGAGGAGGCCGAAGACCTTGCCAATATCCTCAAGTCAGGAAAAATGCCTGCCCCGGCACGCATCATCCAGGATACTGTGGTAGGACCTTCACTGGGTAAGGCTGCAATAAAAAGCGGTATGAATTCATTCATGGTCGCTTTCCTTATAGTGCTTCTTTACATGGTCTTCTTCTACAGCCGCTCTGCAGGACTGGTTGCTGATACTATGCTTATTATAAACATCTTCCTGCTCTTTGGAGTACTGGCCTCACTGAACGCAGTACTGACATTACCCGGTATTGCGGGTATCGTCCTGACAATGGGTATGGCAGTTGACTCCAACGTGCTGATATTTGAGCGAATAAAAGAAGAACTCCGAGCCGGGAAAGGTGTTAAGCTGGCACTGGCTGACGGGTATAGTAACGCTTACTCCGCCATCATTGACGGTAACCTTACAACCATTATTACCGGTATAATTCTCTATATCTTCGGAACAGGCCCTATTAAAGGCTTCGCTACAACTCTTGTGATAGGTATTGTCACCTCTCTCTTCACCTCCGTTCTGCTCTCAAGGCTGATCTATGAGCGGATGATGAAAAAGAATGTAAACCTGATGTTCTCTACAAAGATCTCGGACGGTTTCCTGAAGAATGTCAATATTGATTTTCTCAAGCTTCGTAAATACGGTTATGTCTTTTCAATAACCCTCACCATTATCAGTATTATCTCACTGTCGACAAACGGACTCAGCAAGGGTATAGACTTTACCGGGGGACGAAATTACGTTGTCGCATTTGATAAGCCCGTATCCACATCGGAGGTGGCACAACTGCTTTCCGAGGGTTTTGGGACTCCACCGGTAGTTGTTACCTACGGGTCTGAAAATCAGGTAAAGATCAGTACTAAATTCAAGGTTGAAGATCCATCTGCCCAGAATGAGGTTAACGTAATACTATATGACGGACTGAAGGAGCTCGCAGGGAACCCTGAAAAGGCAGCATTCCTTGAATTCAATGTGGTCAGCTCTGAAACTGTTGGACCAACAATTGCAAATGATATAAAGGTAAAAGCCATATGGGCGATATTCCTGGCCCTGGTTGCTATGTTCCTTTATATTGTATTGAGGTTCCGTACATGGCAGTACGGCCTTGGGGCCATTGCCTCACTGGCTCATGACGTTATCATTGTCCTTGGAATATATTCATTGCTGCAGGGCATTTTGCCCTTCTCAATGGACATTGACCAGGCTTTCATCGCTGCAATACTTACAGTGGTAGGTTACTCGGTGAACGATACTGTGATAATCTTTGACAGGGTCAGGGAATATATTCCTCTGTACAGGAAGAGACCACGCCATGAGGTCATTAACATGGCCCTTAACAGTACCCTCGTACGTACTATCAACACCTCGGCAACCACTCTTGTTGTTCTGTTGGCGATATTCATTTTTGGCGGTGAAGTGATCAGAGGATTTGTGTTTGCCCTGCTGTTCGGTATCTTCTTCGGAACGTACTCATCGCTCTTTGTTGCAACGCCAATCCTTTTCGAAACAACCCGAAAAAGCCGCAAAGAAGCTGATGCACTGGCTGCAGAGACTGCAAAGAAAAAGTAATAAATATTAATATATTGTAAATGAGGCTGCCCCGTAAAGGCAGCCTCATTTATTTATTGACATTGCAGAGTTACCGGATCTGCTATTCTTTTGTAACTTTGCCGTGTAATATCGAATCAGAGAATGGGATTATTGCTTTTCATTAGCGGTCAGGAGATAATTATCATCGTGGTGATTATGCTGGTGCTTTTCGGCGCTGACAAGCTCCCTGATATAGCAAAGACTATGGGGCAGGGGATGAGAGAGATCAGGAAGGCTACCGATGAGATCAAGAATGAGATCGAAAACAGCACGAAGGAGGTCAGGGATGATTTCAACGAAGTTGCCAGCAGTGTTCGCAAGGATATTACTGATGTAACAGAATCAGTGCAGAATCAGTTCAATGCAGCAGCAGGAGAGGTCGACAAGGAGATAAAGGATGTCACTGACGAAGTAAATAAGGGAATGAAATGATAAGAGCCGGAGGTATCACAAAGTCATACGGTGATCTTAAGGTTCTGAAAGGGATAGACCTGGAGATACAGGAGAAAGAGGTGGTTGCCATTGTTGGGGCCAGCGGTGCCGGGAAGACCACGCTGCTGCAGATTCTGGGCACTCTTGACAGACCTGATGCCGGTACTGTCCTTTACAACGACAGTGACGTGAGCAACCTCCCCTCACGAACCCTGGCAGCCTTCAGAAATAAAAACATCGGTTTTGTATTCCAGTTTCATCAGCTCCTTCCTGAGTTCACAGCACTTGAAAATGTCTGCATTCCTGCACTGATAGCAGGCATCGCCAAAAAAGAGGCTGAAGATAAGGCCGCATCACTCCTCAGCTTCCTGGGCATGGGTGAGCGCCTCGACCATAAACCTTCACAGCTCAGCGGCGGAGAACAGCAGAGAGTGGCAGTAGCCCGCGCAATAATCAACAGCCCTTCAGTGATCCTGGCTGATGAACCCTCCGGTAACCTTGATACCGAGAATAAAAAAGACCTTCATAATCTCTTCTTCCGCCTGCGTGACACATTCGGTCATACATTCATCATCGTGACCCATGACCCTCAGCTGGCTGCTATGTCTGAACGTACTTTACGAATTAAAGTCGGACTGATAACCTATGATGTCTGAGAGGTTCAGTAAAGGGTTGGATGTCTCAGAAATGAAG
>JAQBHM010000188.1:0-4659 GCA_032127795.1 Bacteroidales bacterium
AGGCCAGAGCTGCAAACGGCTCATCGACCTCGGGCTTACGGATGATCTCCTGGTCATCACGGGGGTCTATTCCCTTCACCGATCCTTTGTCAAGGGGTGAAGGAAGCAATGCCACCACTCCGTTCAGGAGACGCTGTACGCCTTTATTCTTAAAAGCAGCGCCGCAGAAGACCGGGACAATGACCCCGTCAACCGTCTCACGGCGCAGTACTCTGTATAATTCATCAGAGGTGATGCTCTCATGGTCTTCGAGGAAACGCTCGAGGATCGAGTCATCGACTTCGGCACATGCCTCCATCATCTTCATCCTCCACTCTTCAGCTTCCTCTACCAGTTCAGCCGGGATGGGCTGCTCAATGTAATTTGACATCGGGTCAGCTCCCTCTTCATAGATATAAGCCTTCATCTCAATGAGGTCAACCAGTCCCTTGAATTTCTCCTCAGCGCCAATAGGTATCTGCACCGGCACCGGGCGGGCACCCAGTTTGTCAATCATCTGCTGCACCACGCCGTGAAAATCAGCTCCCGAGCGGTCCATTTTGTTCACGAAGGCAATCCTTGGCACACCGTACTTGTCAGCCTGTCTCCAGACGGTTTCCGACTGGGGCTCAACGCCACCGACGGCACAGAAGACAGCAACAGCGCCGTCAAGTACCCTGAGTGAACGTTCAACCTCTACCGTAAAGTCCACATGACCCGGGGTGTCAATGAGATTTATCTTATAAAGCTGATCTTTGTAATTCCAGAAAGTTGTAGTTGCTGCGGATGTAATTGTAATGCCTCTTTCCTGCTCCTGAACCATCCAGTCCATAGTGGCATTGCCGTCATGTACCTCTCCCAGACGGTGAACACGGCCCGTATAATAAAGTATCCGCTCGGAAATTGTTGTCTTTCCGGCGTCAATGTGGGCCATGATGCCAATATTCCTGGTATATCTGAGATCGTTACTCATCCTTTTTTTTCGTTACCCTCCGGTCAGTTCAATTAGAACCTGAAATGGGCGAAAGCTTTATTGGCCTCGGCCATACGGTGGGTATCCTCTTTCTTTTTATATGCTCCGCCTTCCTGATTATAGGCAGCCATAACCTCAGCGGCAAGCTTCTCAGCCATGCTGTGGCCTGATCTTTTGCGCGCAAACAGAATAAGGTTCTTCATGCTTATGCTCACTTTTCGGTCAGGACGTATCTCCAGGGGTACCTGGAAAGTCGCGCCGCCAACCCTGCGGCTTTTAACCTCTACATGCGGAGTGATATTGTCAAGAGCCTGCTTCCAGATCTCAAGAGGAGTCTTCTCCACATTTTTCATCTTCTCACTTACAATGTCAAGTGAATCATAGAAAATTCTAAAGGCAACGGTCTTTTTACCACTGAACATCAGGTTATTGATGAACCTGGTAACATATGGATCGTTGAATTTCGGGTCCGGTAAGAGGATCCTCTTCTTTGGTTTTGCCTTTCTCATATTGTGAATCCTTTAACTGTTACTTCTTTGGTCTTTTAGCTCCATATTTCGAACGTCTTTGCCTGCGGCCATCTACTCCTGATGTATCAAGGGCACCGCGGACAAGGTGATAACGGACACCCGGAAGGTCTTTGACCCTGCCACCCCTGATAAGAACAATAGAGTGTTCCTGAAGGTTGTGTCCCTCTCCCGGTATGTAGGCGTTTACCTCTTTCTGATTGGTAAGCCTTACCCTGGCTACTTTCCTCATGGCCGAGTTAGGTTTTTTGGGTGTGGTAGTATAAACACGAACACATACCCCCCTGCGCTGCGGGCATGAATCAAGAGCAGGTGCCTTGCTCTTTTCAACCAGCTTCTTGCGGCCTTTTCTAACTAACTGCTGAATTGTCGGCATAATTCAATTTTTAACTTTTAATTATCCTTTTAAAAATCGGATTGCAAAAGTACTATATTAATTTTAATTTGCAACCACCTGGTTATTATTTATCTCTTATAATGCCGCCATAGCCATAGTCATGACAAAATGCCACAGCCTGCCCAGGCGTTATTGTTTTCTGAAAATGTAACTTATTGGTTTGTAAGTTATTAGCAGGAATTTCTTCCCGATCTCTTCGCTTGACTTCTTTTGTAAACTTACCCTTCGAAGAAGATACCGGTACTCCTGTTTCTCAAAAAACCGGTGCAAAGTAAATAAAAATATTTCAAACAGATATAACTTTTGTGTACTCTTTTGAAAAATTGTTATTTTTGCCCACCCCATAGCGTAACCACATAAAAATATATATCAAAATTATAGGCCAAAATGAAGACATACACAACAGACCACATCAGGAACATTGCCATGCTGGGAAACTCGAGCTCAGGCAAGACATCACTGGCTGAAGCAATGCTTTTCAACGGAGGTGTTATTGAGAGAAGAGGGACCATTGAAGCAAAAAACACTGTTTCAGACTACAAGCCTATCGAACAGGAAAACAGGAACTCTATCTTCTCAACGGTACTTTACACCGAATACAAGGACAAGAAGATCAATATTCTTGACACACCCGGCCTTGATGACTTCTCAGGCGGAGTGGTCTCGTCCCTTTACGCTGCAGATTCAGTAGTACTTGTCATCAATGTACAGAACGGTGTTGAAGTCGGATCCGAGATACACTTCAGACATGCTGACAAATTTCAGAAGCCTCTTGTAATCGTTGTTAATGGCCTCGATCACGAAAAAGCCAATTTCGAAAAAACGATCGAGATGCTCAATGAGCGATTCGGTAACAATGTTATTCTTGCTCAGTTCCCTGTTAATGAAGGAGTAGGTTTTAATACCGTTATCGATGTCATTAGCATGAAGATGCTGAGATATTCCAAGGATGGAGGCAATGCTGAAGCGGTTGAGATACCTGCTGAGCATAAGGCCAAGGCGGAGGAACTTCACGCTGCACTTATTGAAAAGGTTGCCGAGAATGATGAGTCTCTTATGGAGCTCTTCTTTGCAAATGACACTCTTACCGAGGAAGAGATCGGAAGAGGGATACGCGCCGGACTGATCAGGAGAGGAATTTTTCCCGTATTCTGTGTTTCATCCAAACTCAATATAGGTGTTGACAGGCTCCTTGATTTCATTTGTACTGCCGCTCCCTGCCCTTCCGATATGCCAGGTGTAAAAAACTCCAAAGGCAATGAGATAAAATGTACTTCTTCAGGCCCTGCCTCGGTCTTTGTTTTTAAAACAACCATCGAGGAACATATCGGTGAGATAAACTACTTCAGGGTAATGTCCGGAAAGATCCAGGAGAACCTTGATGTTGTCAATACAAGTAACGGCACCAAGGAGCGTCTTTCACAGATATTCATCTGCGCCGGCAAGAACCGCACACGGGTACCTGAGATCAATGCAGGTGACATCGGTGGGTTTGTGAAGCTCAAGAACACAAAAACAAATCATACCCTCAATGCCCCGGGCAATGACTGGACTTATGATACCATGAAGTTCCCGGAGCCGAAGTACCGCACCGCTATTAAGCCTGTCAGCGAGAGCGATGAGGAGAAAATGGGTGAGGCACTGTCAAGGATTCACCAGGAAGATCCGACGCTCATCGTCGAATACTCCAAGGAACTGAAGCAGATCATCATTCACGGGCAGGGTGAATATCACCTCAATATACTCAAATGGCATCTTGACAATATCTTTAAGATTGAGACACAGTTCCTTGCTCCCAAGATTCCTTACCGTGAGACCATCACCCGCTCGGCTCAGGCAGACTACAGACACAAGAAGCAGTCTGGCGGTGCAGGCCAGTTCGGCGAAGTGCATATGATAATTGAGCCTTTTGAAGAGGGCTCCGAGGCCAAATCAATGATGAAGATAGCCGGCAAGGATGTCAAGCTTGCCAACCGTGATAAGGAAGAGATCGTTCTGCCATGGGGCGGAAAACTGGTTTACATGAACTGTATCGTCGGCGGATCTATCGATGCACGATTTATGCCTGCCATAGTCAAGGGAATCATGGAGAAAATGGAAGTAGGCCCTCTCACAGGATCCTATGCCCGTGATATCAGGGTTTATGTCTATGACGGCAAAATGCACCCGGTAGACTCAAATGAGATATCATTCCGTCTTGCCGGCCGTAATGCCTTCAGCATTGCCTTCAAGAATGCAGGACCGAAGATTCTTGAACCTGTCTATGACGTCGAGATCATGGTACCTGCTGACCGTATGGGCGATGTCATCAGCGACCTCCAGGGACGCCGCGGAATGGTTCTGGGAATGTCAAGTGAAAAAGGATTTGAAGTTATCAAGGCTAAAGTGCCTCTTGCAGAGATGAACAAGTACTCCACCGCGCTCAGTTCACTGACAGGCGGACGTGCTATGTTTACAATGAAGTTTGCCGAGTACTCACAGGTACCCGGTGAGGTGCAGGATGCAGTCATCAAAGCATACTCAGCCGAAGAGGAAGAAGAATAGATCACGATTGACAATAAAAAAAAGACTGCCCGAAAGCAGTCTTTTTTTTTCAGAAGCCACCGCCTCTCATTTCTTTTCTTTTAATGTTCCGGATTCGGAAAATGAGAACGGATTGGCGAGCTTGCCCGTGGTTCCGTCTGAATAGTGAAACAGCAGGGTGTCAATATTCACGGCTGTGAAAATGTCTTCCGGGGTTGTGATAGTGTCAATGAAGTGAATGATCCCAAGCTCCGCCCCTG
>JAQBHM010000189.1:0-16946 GCA_032127795.1 Bacteroidales bacterium
AATCCAGTCTCACTTATTCCGTCTCCGGAATTTCTTCCTCAACCCTGAGGTTCCCAATAATAAAATCCTGCCGTTCAGGCGTATTCTTGCCCATGTAAAACTCCAGGAATTGCGTATAAGGATCAGCTCTCTTCATGATGACAGGCACCAGCCTTATATCCTTACCAATAAAGTGGGCAAACTCATCCGGAGATATTTCTCCCAGCCCCTTGAATCGGGTTATTTCAGGGTCAGGTCCCAGGTCCCTGATCGCTTTCTGCCTCTCTTCATCAGAATAACTGTATCGTGTCTCCTTCTTGTTGCGTACCCTGAAAAGAGGTGTCTGAAGAATATACACATGCCCTTTCCTGACCAGCTCAGGGAAAAACTGCAGGAAGAAAGTGAGCAGCAGCAGGCGTATATGCATCCCGTCAACATCAGCGTCGGTGGCAATTACCACGTTATTGTAGCGGAGATCCTCAATAGATTCCTCAATATTAAGTGCTGCCTGCAGCAGGTTGAATTCCTCGTTCTCGTATACTATCTTTTTCGTCAGCCCGTAACAGTTCAGCGGTTTGCCGCGCAGACTGAAGACAGCCTGGGTCTCCACGCTCCTTGACTTCGTGATTGACCCGCTTGCAGAGTCGCCTTCAGTAATGAAGATAGTGGAGTCAAGTCGTCTCTCATCATTGGTGTTGTAATGTATGCGGCAGTCACGCAGCTTCTTGTTATGGAGGCTAACCTTTTTGGCCCTGTCACGTGCCAGCTTCTGAATTGAGCTGATGGCTTTGCGTTCCTTTTCCGACTCCTGTATCTTTTTCAGCAGTATCCGCGCCGTCTCGCCGTTTTTATGCAGATAGTTGTCAAGATGCTTGCGTATATAATCCATCACGAAGTTACGCACCGAAGGGCCTTCGGGGCCCATGTCCCTTGATCCCAGCTTAGTCTTTGTCTGGGATTCGAAGATCGGCTCTTCGATTTTAACGGCTACAGCGGTTATTATTGATGACCTGATGTCTGCCGGATCAAAATCCTTCTTGTAAAACTCACGAATGGTCTTTACTATGGCCTCACGGAATGCAGCAAGATGGGTGCCTCCCTGCGAGGTGTGCTGACCGTTCACAAAGCTGTAATAATCTTCACCGTATTGAAGTCCGTGAGTAATGGCAACTTCAATATCCTCGCCCTTGAGATGTATAATGGGATAAAGGCCCTCTTTGTTCATGTTCTCATTGAGGAGGTCTACAAGACCGTTGCGGGAGATTATCTTTGTGCCGTTGTAGTTTATAACCAGCCCTGCATTAAGGTAGGTATAGTTCTTCAGCATGCTCTCAACATACTCGGAGATGTAATGATAGCTACCGAACATTGCTTCATCAGGAGTGAATACAACCTCTGTGCCGTTATCCTCTTTCGTGGCCTGCAGCATGTCATCACTGACAACATCGCCGGCATTGAATTCAATGGATTTGACCTGGCCCTCACGGAATGACCGTAAGATAAATGAAGATGAGAGAGCGTTCACCGCCTTTATGCCAACACCGTTAAGGCCTACTGATTTTTTAAAAGCCTTAGAATCATATTTTGCCCCCGTGTTCATCCTCGAGGTGACATCGAGCACCTTCCCCAGCGGAATACCCCGACCGTAATCGCGTACTCTGACTTCACTTCCGTTTATGCTTACATCTATCTTGCGGCCATAACCCATCATATACTCATCGATGGCATTGTCCATGACCTCCTTCAGCAATACGTAGATACCATCATCAAGAGATGAGCCGTCACCCAGCTTCCCTATATACATACCAGGGCGCAGCCTGATATGCTCCTTCCACTCGAGGGTTCTGATATTCTCTTCAGAATAGTTACCTGACATTTTTCCAATTTTCGGCAAATATAAAGATTTAGCTGAGGCGGTGTTGCCGAATTTATCAACAACATAAATGAGTTTTCACCCGCGAAGGACGATACCTGCCACCCTGAAAGTCGTTATTTTACCAACGTTGTAGCCATTGTGACTGTCAAAAAGCCAGTTCCATTGCTCATTGATAACTCCTGATGGAAGGTCTACCTCCAGCAGAGGTGACTCTGCCTGGCTGTCTTTGTCTCTTCCCGTTCTCTCGGAGAAATCGGTTATGAGCAATGAATCATATCTGCCCAGCATCTCAAGGTGTCTCTCCTGTACTGTCCTGAAGATGAGCCTTTCCTCATCAGGGGTGATATGGCTTTTGCGCTTCAGGTAATCTACCGGCAGAGCAGCCAGCTGGGTCATGACGTTAAGCGAGATGACCATTTCGGTGCCCTCCGCTGGCATCCAGGTGCTGAAATCCAGCAATGAGCATACATCGATCCGCTTTTTAAAAAATGTCCTGGGGGTAAGGTTGTACACTCTTTCAATGAGGCCTCCGGTAATATCTGCTTCGACAAAGGAAGCATCCCCGTGCAGTACGGTCTCTCTCACTGCAGGGAGCGGAGGCACAATGTCAACAAGAGTGATGGTTCGGTTTCCCGGGCACATTTCATCCAGAGGAAGGTCAATCAGTGAGCCCGCACCGAGTACCGCTATGCTATAAGGGTTTATCTCTGTCACAGCCCTGATGATAAGATCCTTGCATGCCCTGAGGTGCGGCTCCCATGCCTTCGCCTCCCTGGCGTACCTCCGTACAATGCCGGACTGATCACTGAAATAACCCATCCGGTGCAATATGATCTTTCCGGGGGTGCTCACCATAAGCCTTTTATTTTTTGTACCCGGGCTCGGCCCTGAGTTCATCCATAGCCTTTACCATGACAGACTGTATCCTGGCAGCCAGTTCCTCCGGGTCACCGGTCACAAACTGCCCGGGGAAGACCGGGTCAAGAACCCTTATCCTGACAGTCCTGTGGTTCCTGAAGATAAATCCGTGTTTGGGCAATATATCTCCTGTGCCGTCAATGAGTACCGGTAGCAGCGGCTTGTCTGTCTTTACCGCCAGCTGAAAAGCTCCTGTCTTGAATTTACCTATGGCTCCGGTAAGGGACCTGGTACCTTCAGGGAAGATCACTATGGAGATGCCGTCACGCAATGAGGTGACACAGTTTTCCATCATCTTCGCCACACTGTGCTTGTTACCTCTCTCAAGCGCTATATACTTTACCATTTTCATTTCCCAGCCGAGGAGAGGTATCTTGAAGACCTCTATCTTGGAGACCCAGCGGAGCCTGTGATATAACATGTTAAAAAAGACTATATCAAGCATCGACTGATGATTGGGAATGATAACATAGGGCTGTTTCTGGTCGATTTTTTCCCGGCCTTCGACAATGATTTTCCAGAATGGGCTCATCCTGGTCACCACAATTCCCTGTAAGATCATCCACCTGTTATTAAGGCGCCGGAGAGGATCAAAAGGGAGAGATATCAGCCATAGCAATGCTGAAACCGGAAATGCAAGCAGAACAAATGCAATGCTTGATACCCAGACCCATAGAGACTTAATCACATTCATCATTTGCCAGAGATATTTAATTGTTTTACAGCTGCTGATAATCCAAATCCTGTTACAATACCCAGCAGTGCTCCTCCGATAACATCTCCGGGATAATGCACTCCTAGATAGATACGAGAATATGAAACCACCGCCGCCCATATAAAGATGCTCCAGGTAAACCATCTCTTTGACAGCAGCGCAGAAGAGAATGCTGCTACACCGAATGCATTGGAGGCGTGTGACGAAACAAATCCGTAGATCCCTCCGCATTTACCTCTTACAAGATGCACCATCCCTTCAAGGGAGGGTTCATGACAGGGCCTGAACCGTTCCACTGCATTTTTGACAGCCACTGACACCTGATCAGTGATAAGCACCAGCACCAGGGTAAAAAGCAACACTATCCAGACTTTTCCGTGATATCTCTGCACAAGCATAAATATGATGAAAAGATATAAGGGGATCCAGATCGTTTTCATGCTTATGACTCTCATCACCTCATCAAAAAAGGGTGAGTGCAGGGAGTTCAGAAAGAGAAATATGTTACGGTCCAGTTCAACCATGGATCATGCGGTTATGGCTTTCCAGAGAAGGTCTTTCAGCGTTGTGATTCCAATGTTTGCAATTGAGGATATAAAGACTGCGGGTATATCATCCGGCAGGGTGGGCCTTATCTCGTCCATCAACTCACTGTCAAGCAGGTCTGTCTTTGTTATTGCCAGTACGCGCCGCTTGTCAAGAAGCTCAGGATTATACATCCTCAGCTCATTGATAAGTATCTCATATTCCTTCCGTATGTCGTTGCTGTCGGCGGGAATCATGAAGAGAAGGACGGCATTGCGTTCTATATGTCGCAGGAATCTTATCCCCAGTCCCTTGCCTTCATGGGCTCCCTCGATAATACCCGGTATATCAGCCATCACAAAGGATTTGTCTTCGTGGTAGCTGACGATACCCAGGTTAGGGACCAGGGTTGTAAAGGGATAGTTGTCAATGCGCGGGCGAGCCGCGCTGACCACTGAGAGCAGGGTTGACTTTCCCGCATTGGGGAAGCCCACCAGGCCTACATCAGCAAGTACCTTCAGCTCAAGGATGAACCATCCCTCAACAGAAGGTTCGCCGGGCTGTGCAAACCGTGGAGTCTGAAAGGTGGCTGACTTGAAGTGGGCATTTCCGAGTCCGCCCCTTCCGCCCTTGACGAGTATCTTTTTCTCTCCCTCCTGTGTAATCTCAAAGAGTATCTCTTGAGTATCAGCGTTTCTGACCACTGTTCCCAGCGGCACTTCTATGATTACATCCTCTCCGTCAGCCCCGGTGCTCGTCTGTAATGATCCTGACCCTCCGTGCCCTGCAAAGATATGCTTGCGGAACTTGAGGTGGAGCAGCGTCCACAGCTGTGAACTGCCTGCAAGGATGACGTTGCCGCCACGGCCACCGTCACCGCCGTCAGGCCCCCCTTTGGGTATAAACTTTTCACGGCGAAGATGAGCTGAGCCTGGTCCTCCTTTGCCGGAGCGGCCAAAGATCTTTACATAATCAACGAAGTTTGTATCAGCCATCTGTTATATTATCCTTTCTATCTGACTGCAGAGTCTCTGAAAAATAGCCTCCACAGTTCCCATACCGTCAACCTGCTGACACACACCGGCTCGGCATCCGTAGTCGATCACCGGTTCCGTCTTGGCACGGTACACCTCTATGCGGTTGTTTATCACATCCTCGTCAGCGTCATCAGCCCTGCCGGATATCTGGGCCCTTTTCCTCATACGGTCAGTAAGCTCAGCATCATTCACCTCCAGAACAAGCATCTGGTCTATCTTCATCCCTCGGGTGCCAAGCATTGACTGAAGTGCTTCAGCCTGCTCAACGGTGCGCGGAAAACCGTCAAAAATGAAACCTGCTTTGTCCCTTGTGCTATCAATTTTATGCGCAATCATATCAATAACAACATTATCGGGGACAAGTTCTCCGGCGGCCATAATTGAAGACATGCGCCTTCCAAGGTCACTGTCTGCCTCTATCTCCGCCCTGAGCATGTCACCCGTGGAGAGATGAAGAAGATTATATTTCTTTGACAGGGTCACCGATTGTGTGCCTTTCCCTGATCCGGGAGGGCCAAACATAAGAATATTGATCATTTAAAGCTATTTAATAAGTTTGTAGATTGAATTCAGATTCCGTCCGTATCCGTCATAGTCAAGTCCATACCCCACAACAAAATTGTTAGGTATTTCAAAGCCTATATAATCTATGGGAATATCTTTCAGGTATGCTTCAGGCTTGAAGAGCAGAGTGCATATCTTCACCTCCGTGGCCTTTCTGAGTGTCAGTTCACCGATTATCCTTTCAAGTGTACTCCCGGTATCAACAATATCTTCGATGACAACGACAGTCTTTCCGGAGATGTCTTCATTCCACCCTATCAGCTCCTTAATCTTCCCTGAGCTTCTGGTGCCATCATAAGAAGCCAGCTTAATGAAAGAGATCTGTGCTTCAAGGGTAATCTGCCTGAACAGGTCAGCTGCAAAGAGAAAAGAGCCGTTGAGGATGCCAAAAAAAAGAACATCCCTGCCTTTTAAGTCTTCGTTAATCTTTTCTGCCAAAGCAGATATCCTGCTCTGTATCTCTTCTTCGGTAAGATATACAGAGAACTGTCTGTCAAGAACTTTTACCTCCTGCATCATGTTGATTATTGATGGTGCGAAAGTATAAATTTAAAGCTTATTTTTGCCTCTGTGTCACTTATAAATTAAAAAAGAGCATATGAATCCACTTGTTAGCATAATTATGGGCAGCACATCAGACCTGGGTGTGATGGAGAAAGCGGCAGTTATACTTGACGAAATGGGCATACCGTTTGAGATGAACGCTCTCTCGGCGCACCGCACACCTCAGGAAGTAGAGCAGTTTGCCAGCGGAGCCGCTGCGCGGGGCATAAAAGTCATCATCGCCGGGGCCGGCATGGCCGCCCATCTCCCGGGAGTGATTGCTGCCATGACCCCGGTGCCTGTAATAGGTGTGCCGGTAAAATCTTCGCTTGACGGACTTGATTCACTGCTTGCCATTGTACAGATGCCTCCGGGGATACCTGTGGCTACCGTAGCCATTGACGGCGCCATGAATGCCGGAATACTTGCTGCCCAGATGCTTGCCACCGGCGACCCTGAGATCATGAAGAAGACCGTGGCCTATAAGGAAGGTCTGAAAAAGAAAATTGTGAAGGCTAACGAGGAACTGGGAGCCGTGAGGTTTAAGTTTAAGACCAACTAAAGGCAATAGGGATCAGGGAATAGGCAGTAGGATTAGGCAATAGAGGGCCGAGCGTTAAGAAACAACCCTGTGGGCTATTTTAGGGAGGAGCCAGACTGAGCAGTGGGATCAGGCAATAGGGGTTGTTATTTTTTGGAGGTTACAGACAGTTTTGCGATAAGTCCGTTTAGCATTTTGCCTATCTCATTACACTCTTCCATTTCGACGGAAATGTCTTTTATATAACCCAGGCTTGCGGCAATCTCAAATTGTGTAATGAGCTCATTTAAAGACCCTCGGGCTATTCGCAGAAATCTGATATAATCAGAAGTGTGCTGCCTGCCATAACCCTCAGCAATATTTGACGGTACTGAGATTGCACACCTTCTGATCTGAAGAGTCAGACCAAATGCCTCCTCCTTAGGAAAACATCCTGTTTTAGAATACACCTTTGTAACCAATTGCATACCTTTTTGCCAGACAACCAATTCCCTGAAACTATTCATTTTCATCTGTTTTGGTTATGACTATTGCCTATTGCCTCCTGCCTGATATCTTACTAAAATACCACCCGTCCCTGAACCCTGACTTCCCTTTTCATTTCCCTCGCGAACTCTTCCCTTGTTACTGATACGGAATATTTGGCTCTTAACTCGATGCTGCCGTGAGGTTTCCACGAGACCATCAGGGCAGCACGGCTACCCTCACCGTAAAATGCAGGGATTGAAAAGCTGTACAGCATATCGTTCTCCCAGGCATAGAGCCTGGTATTGTAGTCGTCACTGCTCCACAGAGCATACCTGAGCCATACTTTCAACGGCAGGGGTCTTACAGATACAGACAAATCCTGGCAGAGCATGTAGCCTTTATCGTCTTGTCCACTAAGCCAGCAAAAGCCTGCCCTGGTTGTGATTGTCACAGTGCCGGAGGGTGAAAAACCAAACATAGCAGTGAGCTGCTCCCTTTTTTCCCTTTGGGTGGCAGCCACACCCGGCAGTTCACGATGAATGTCATATTCACGGTCATGGGCGGTATAGGAAAGCCTGAGAATGATATTCTCCGCGGGGATATATTCACTTCTGAATTCAAAAGCGCTGCCTGTTGACGGAGCTGAAGAGCGGTATCGGAGCCAAGGGATACTGTAAATGTCAGCTCCCATTGTCAGGAAGAGGTGCCGGGCAGCCTCGATATGTATGTTTCCTGACAGACCGGTCTCATTGGAAGTTGCAGATCCGGATCTGCAGGCGCTTGCATGAAAAGTATAATAGTCAGGAGAATAATACCTTCCTGTGAGGTTTATGGTGACCCTCGATGAGGGTGTTGCCCTGATGCCTCCTGTGACAGCCCATGATCCGGGGAAACTGCACCCCGCCTCTGAAAAGAAAAGGATCCTGCCCGTGCCGGCCTTCAGGTCAGCACCCAGATTTAAAAGGTGGTCTCCCCTGAAATTGAAGTGGGTTTTGGCGTCAGCGGAATCAGCAAGAAAGGGCAGTGAAAAATGTGTGAATGAAGCTGTGATGCCCCCGCGTACAATATTGGTACCGGCAGCGATATGCATTCCGGCAATGTTCTCTGTCAGGCTGTTGCGGGCCGACTTCCCTGACTCGGTATCATGAAGCCCTCCTTTTACCAGGTTGGTAATATACACCTGGCTGTCACTGACCCCTGATGCTCGTCTGGCATCAATGGAGTTAGAGGAAGCAAAAAGAACAATACCCCTTGTCAGATTGCCCAATACCCCTGCCACGCCTCTGAAAAAATTGTTCTCTTCTGTTGACACATATGGAGAAACGACCGTCCTGCCTGTCATGAATGAGGGTGATAAAAGCCCTGACCGCTGCCATGCATTATTGTTAAACAGCAGTCCCTCACCAAATCGCAATGAATAGTCGCCTGCTATTATCCGATCAGGAAGACCACCGCCCTGATACATTATGTGTCCTGAAAGGAAGTCAGGTCCATAAGCCCCGTTGAAGGTGAACGGCTCCCCGGGATCATTCTCGGCTGTCATGCCGTAAGATATTTTCTTCCCCTTATGACGAAGACGAAGCACAGACCTGACTTCAGTCCCGGGGGTATCACCTGACGGCAGTCTGGCCATGGCGGTGGCTATCACGGAAGTGAAGCCACCGCCAGTGCTGCCCTGGCTTACTGGCGATGCCAGGCTTACGTAGGGTGCCATGAGCCTTGCGGTGCTGCTGTCAAAGCCTGTGAGCAGTGCAATTTCATAAACAGAAACTATTGATCCGCTCTTTATTACATAGTCAGCCAGAACTTTCACCTGGAAGTCGGTAAGAAAAAACAGACGTGATATTTCTTCTTCATCACCGCTGTTAATCATTACAGGCTGTACTGTAAGTTCAGCGAGATGCTCAAGGATTGCTTCTGCCCCGTATTCGTCAGTAAGTGCAATTATCTCAGCGACAGCCTCTGACTCTCCCACCATTGCATTCTGTGCAAGACCTGGCAGTGACAAAAGAATAACCAGAACAGCGGTGGCGCAAGATTCTTTCATCTCTTCATAAATGTCCATGTGAAAGAGACAGAAGAGGTCACCCCGGTCAGGTTATTAACCAGGAAGCTAATGTCAGTTTGCAGAGCCCCGGATGTAAATCCTGCCCCGAATGCGAATGATGACGGTGAGCTCATATAACCAGTTCTGAAAGTCAGTTTTCTGAGCAGTTGCCAATCCACCCCGCCGTGGAGCGACAGGGGCTCATCAGTAGCCTTTGATGCTTCAAATGCCAGCATCAGGTCAGGTGCGGGCGACCATGAGAGTCCTGCTCTCAGGGAAGATGGCAGGGTATTGAAGGCAGCAAGGGGATTGAAAACATGAATTCCCAGGGTAAGGTTGGATGTGATAAGTACAGACAACCCCGCTTCGAAGGTGGCATGACATACTTCCCTGTAATCTCCGATACCGGTTTCAGTGATCAGGTCAGCCTGGATGCCTGCAGAGATCACCTCTGAAAGCGCTACTGAGCTGCCAATCCCGGTAAAGATGGAGGAGTACTGTCCGTTGCCAAAGTGTGCTGCAATGATACCCAGGGGTGCGCGGCCTCCCGGAAGTATCACTGAAAGTGCTTTGGATGACATTTCTGTCATCATAAACCTTGATTCAAGAGAAAATCCTGCGCTAATATCAGTGCACCCGCTCATCAGAGCCTGGTTATGAAAACTGTTCCAGTGGCCCGGCAAGGCCACCGTGGCGAAAGCCATGCCCGCCTGGCCTGCTCCGTGAGGCACAAAAAGAGGCTCCCCGGCATGTATGCTGCCGGTGAAAAGGCAAAGCAACCATACAACCGCAGAACGCTGCAGCATGATGAGACATAACTAGACAATAAAGTTATGACACCCTTAGAAGAAAGTCAAGAGGTATTGCAAAAAAAAGATAGCCGATATCAGGCAACAGTGGAGATTGAAATTTGAATTCCTGAAGACCCTGATACCTGTTTCACGCTTTTATATCCTTGATATTGAGCTGCACCGTTGTTTTACCCCTGAACTCATTGATCTCAATGGCATAGGCTATGTCAACCACGCCACCAGCTTCCTTGAATATCTCCATGGTGTCAGCCTGTCCGAAGGCAATGGCGCTTATGGGCTCCATGTTCTGCCTTGAAAAGCTCAGCTTGAGGTGAGTTCCGTTATTACCTACCGGCTGACAGAGGAGTGTCTTCACGCCGCGTGAGACGAACACCGGAGCCATATTATCAGGTCCGAAAGGCTGAAACCTCTCAATATGTCTGTAAAACTCTATGGAGACATCCTCAAGAGGGATCTCTTCATCAATATTTACAACCGGGACAAGGTGCTCCTCCTTTATTGTCTCGCTGACATACTTCTCAAACCTTTCGCGGAATGAAGGAAGGTTCTCCTGCTTAAGTGTCAGTCCTGCCGCAAACATGTGACCTCCGAAACTTTCGAGGAGGTCAGAGCATGATTCTATAGCCTGGTAAAGATCATAACCGGCCACGCTGCGTGCCGATCCGGTGGCAAAACCGTCTTTGGATTCTGTCAGGATGATAGTGGGGCGGTAATAAGTCTCAATCAGTCTTGATGCAACGATGCCTATAACACCCTTGTGCCAGCCCCGTTGAAAGAGCACTGTTGTGCGGGCGTTACTCATCCGGTGGTCATCACTCACCATCCGCCGTGCCTCTGAGGTTATCTGGGTATCCTTCTTACGCCTGTCATCATTGCTGTGGTCAATTTCGTCACATATCGTCAGGGCCAACTTCGGGTCCTGTGATACCAGAAGCTCCACTGCCTTGCTTCCCGACTCCATACGGCCTGCAGCATTTATTCTCGGTCCTATACGGAAGACCACATCTTCAATGGCAAGGGGCATTCGTATTTTCGCTTTCTCAATTATCTTCAGAAACCCGAGGCGGGGCGACTCATTAAGCTGTTTCAGGCCGAAGTAAGATAGAGTTCTGTTCTCTCCCGTCATGGGGACTATGTCAGATCCGATGCTGACTGCCACTAGGTCAAGATATGGCTCGATCTTGTCAAATGGTATGTTCTGCAACTTGCAGTATGCCTGCATCAGTTTGAAACCTACACCGCACCCTGAAAGCTCCTTATAAGGATAATTACACTCAGGCTGCTTGGGATCAAGTACTGCCACGGCGGCAGGTATCTCATCCCCCGGCAGGTGATGGTCACAAATGATAATGTCAACACCCTTGCTGGTTGCATATTTCACCTTGTCAACCGATTTGATGCCGCAATCAAGGGCAATTATCAGCCTGCAGTTGTTTGATGCTGCATAGTCAATGCCTTTCAGTGACAGTCCGTAACCCTCATGATACCTGTCGGGTATGTAATAGTCAAGGCTCGTATGTCTCTCCCGCAGGAATGCATAGAGCATCGCTACGGAAGTAGTGCCGTCAACATCATAGTCACCATAAACGAGAATCTTTTCATTGCGTGATATAGCCGTTGATATTCTGTCAACAGCCTTGTTCATATCCTTCATCAGGAATGGATCATGCAGGGATTTAAGCGAAGGGTTAAAGAATTCCTCAGCCTGACGCGAAGATGTGATGCCGCGCTGCACCATGAGATTGACGACGCTCAATGGCACAGCCATCTCTGTCGCCAGGGTCCTGGCAACAGTCTCGTCGCCCTTCTCTTTGAAGAGCCACCTTTTTTCCATTATATTTTATTTTAGTAATAATCATATCCGAAGACCTCTCTCATTGCGTTGCGCATTTCTTCCTTTATATCACTCATCTTCACAACCTTGTCTGTCTCCCTGGCTATGCTGGTTACACCCTTGTCGGTGAAACCACAGGGATTGATATGGTCAAAGTATGAGAGGTCTGTGCTGACGTTCAGAGCAAAGCCATGCATTGTCACATGCCTGCTGGCTCTCACGCCTATAGCGCAAATTTTTCTTGCCCGCCGCGCCTCTGCGGGTTCTATCCACACACCTGTGGCGCCTTCAAGGCGTCCCCCGGTAATGCCGTATCGTGCAATACAACGTATCACCGACTCCTCTAGCAAATGAATATATTCCTTAAGGGCTATGCCCATGGCTTCAAGATCAAAGATGGGATACCCAACAAGCTGTCCCGGACCGTGATAGGTAATGTCACCTCCCCTGTCAATGTGGTAAAAGGCTGCATCTTTGGCCCTCAGCTGTATATAGTCAAGCAGCAGGTTCTGTTCTGATCCGCTCTTTCCCAGTGTGTAAACGTGGTTGTGCTCAACGAAGATAAGCCTGTCAGGAGTACGTTCATCCCTGCTTTCCCTGTTACCCTTCTCACTGACCTTGGCATTAAAATACTTTTCCTGGTATTCCCATGTCTCCTTATAATCCCTGACACCAAGATCATCATAAATTACCCTGCCCGGTGCCGGGTGCCATGCGGCTTCAGCCCTTTCACCATTGCCAACATGTTTCTCTGCATGAAATGAGCTCCTTACCAGCGGGCTGCTTTCAACAAATTTAAACCCTATCTCCAGCCCTTTTACCCTGTACTCCTCAAACTTTTCAGGAGTGATGTACTCAGCCGCCATAAGATGGTTCAGAGTAGGCGCCAGGTACTGGCCAATTGTAACTATACTGCATCCGGCTTCACGGAGATCATGCAGCGCCTCTATGACTTCATCCTCTGTCTCACCCAACCCCAGCATGATGCCTGATTTTGCAGGAATACCCCTTGAAGCAATATGTTTAATGACTTTAAGGCTTATTTCATATTTCGCCACTGACCTTATCAGAGGTGTCAGCCGTCTTACGGTCTCAATATTATGTGAGATCACATCCGGCTTTGCATTTATAACCTTATCAACCGAAGAGATGTCACCCCTGAAATCCGGTATCAGTGACTCTACTGTCACGCCCGGATTCTTCTCTTTTATCTTCCTAATAGTGTTTGCCCAGTGTTGAGCGCCGCCATCGGGGAGATCGTCACGGTCAACTGAAGTGATGACGCAGTGCTTTAACCCCATAACATTAACGGCTGATGCCACGCGGTCCGGTTCCTCGCTGTCTGGCGGCAGTGGCTTGCCGGAAGCTGTCCCGCAGAATTTGCATGAACGGGTACATATATCACCCAGTATCATCAGGGTTGCTGTGCCGGCGTTCCAGCATTCACCAATATTCGGGCAGTTACCGCTTGTGCATATGGTATGGAGTCGGTTATCCTCTACCAGCCGTTTCACCATGGTGTAGCTTTCCCCGCTTGCTCTCTGCATTTTCAACCATGATGGCAATCTTTTTTTCCCAGACATACCCAATGAAACCCAATGATGAAATTGATACGCAAAGGTACGGAATAAATAGCCATAAGCCAAAGGGTATACGGTAACCTGTTATTTCAAAAATAATGATTGAATAAGCTATCTTTGAGACTGATAATGTAAATTTAAAAAGGTGAGCACACAGTTTAGTGAACCGATAAAAAAGTTAACCGCGGAGATGGCGGAGGTGGCCGGTTACCTGTGGCAGCGAGGCTGGGCAGAACGTAATGCAGGCAATATTTCTGTGTGCCTGAAAGAGATGAATGAGGCAGATCTGCCGGATGATTTTCAGCCGTTTTTCATCACCCTTCCCGAATGCTTTCCGGATCTGGCAGGAAAATGTTTCCTGGTCACAGCCACAAACAGAAGAATGCGGGACCTTGCCCGCCAGCCAATGAGGAATGCTGTTATCATTCGGATATCTGATGACGGAAACGGCTTCAATATTATTTCCCATTACGGTAAGACAGACCTGCGCCCTACCAGTGAACTGGCAACACACCTCGCTGTTCATTCTATGATTGCCCGCCGCGGCTCTGCTGAAAGAGTAGTCATGCACGCCCACATAACCGAGTTATGTGCACTGACACAATTCAGGGAATACTGTGATGACAGGAAGCTTACCAGGATTCTGTGGGGCATGCATCCTGAGGCAAAGATATTTATCCCTTCCGGTGTGGGATTTGTTCCATATATTCAGCCCGGAACCATCCTGGCAGGCGAGGTCACAGCCAGGGCCCTGGCAGATCATAATGCAGCGGTATGGGAAAAACATGGCCTCTTTGCAATCGGTGGTAATTTGCAGGAGACATTTGACCTGATGGATATTCTGGCCAAGTCGGCATCGATATATTTTTTATGCCTGTCAGCAGGAAAGGAACCGGAAGGACTTACCGACAGACAGATTGATGAACTGGGAAAAACTAAATTCTGAAAGGATATTATGGAAAAAGTCTATTTCAACGGAGAGTTTATGCCGCGTGAAAAGGTGGCAATAAGCCCTGATGACCGGGGGTTTCTTTTTGGAGACAGCGTTTATGAGGTTGTCAGGTGGTACGGCGGGTACTTTTTTGATATGGAGGGACACATGAGCAGACTCCAAAGGAGTCTTAATGAAATTAGAATTGGCTGGGAAGACTTTGCTGGCTTTCCGAGGATAGCCGAAGAACTTATCCATAACAATGATCTGGGAGATGCATGCTCTCTGGTTTACCTGCAGGTTACCCGTGGCGCCGCACCGCGTACCCATGCCTTCCCGGTGCCGCCGGTGAAACCAACGGTATATGCTTTTGCCCGTCGTCAGAGCATTGATACATTCACCTCGGAGCGCGGGATAACTGTGGGGCTCATCGCTGACCCGCGCTGGGACCGCTGTGATATAAAAACAACAGCCCTTCTTGCCAATATCCTCGCCTACCAGAATGCTGTTGAAACCGGTCATACAGAGGTCTGCTTCATGCGTGATGACCTTATCACCGAAGCATCACATTCAAACATCTTCTTCGTAAAAAATGAAACAGTCTATACGCATCCTGAATCCAACCGCATTCTCTCAGGGATAACCCGCAAGCAAGTAATCTCCCTTGCAGCAGATAATGGAGTACCGCTGATTGAGGAAGCCATACCTGCGGGCATGCTGCCTTATATACATGAAGCTTTTATCACGAACACATCCGGTGAGATTGTTCCTGTTCTGAAGATAGGTGATATGGAGGTCGCCGACGGTCATCCGGGAGAGGTGACAGGAAGATTACAGAGTCTCTTCCGTGCCAGGGTCATTGCCTGGGGCAAGGAACATGGTTCACGAGGTAATTCTTGATCCTTAATTCTTAATTCTTAATTCAACCATTACCTTTGCAGAAATTTTTGTAACCGCACATATGACAACAGACAACCTTAGTGAACAGGAGCAGATCCGCAGACAATCGCTTGATGAAATAAGGAAAATCGGTATAGACCCCTACCCGGCAGCTATGTACCCGGTGAATGCCACCGCGGCAGACATCCTGGCCAATTTCGATCCTGAAAAGAATAATTATCCGGAGGTATGCCTCGCCGGCCGTATCATGACCCGCAGGATCATGGGCAATGCCTCATTTGCAGAACTGATGGATTCATCAGGCCGCATCCAGATATACGTCCGTCGTGATGACCTCTGCCCCGGAGAGGATAAAACACTGTATAACATTCTGTTCAAACGTCTGCTTGACATTGGTGACATCATCGGCGTCAGGGGTTTTGTCTTCAAAACCCAGATGGGAGAGACCACCGTCCATGTCACTGAACTGACCCTGCTCAGCAAATCGGTGCATCCACTCCCTATAGTGAAAGAAAAAGACGGTATTCTATATGATGCCGTGACTGATCCGGAGATGCGTTACCGGCAGAGATATGTTGACCTGATAATCAACCCTCAGGTGCGTGAGGTTTTCCGTAAACGGTCACAAATCATCAGGTCAATGCGTGCGCTCTTTGATGCCCGCGGCTACCTGGAAGTAGAGACTCCGGTGCTTCAGGCTATCCCCGGTGGTGCTGCAGCACGGCCTTTTAAAACACATCATAACGCCCTCGATATTCCTCTTTACCTCCGCATAGCTGATGAACTCTACCTGAAGCGCTTAATTGTCGGCGGGTATGATGGCGTTTATGAGTTTGCCAAAGACTTCCGCAACGAGGGTATGGACCGCACCCATAACCCTGAATTTACAGTAATGGAGATCTACGTTGCCTATAAGGATTATAACTGGATGATGAGTTTCACCGAAGAGATACTTGAGAAGGTAGCCATGGACCTGCATGGAACAACAAAAGTAGCTCTCGGCGAGCATATTATTGAATACGCCTCTCCTTACAAAAGGATCACCATGACAGACGCAATCAAGGAATATGCCGGTATTGATATAACCGGAATGAGTGAAGAAGACCTGCGAAAGGAATGCGACAGACTGGAAATACCGAATTCGCCATCGATGGGAACCGGCAAGCTTATTGACCAGATCTTCGGCGAGAAATGTGAACATCATTTCATACAACCGACATTTATTACTGACTACCCTCAGGAAACCTCCCCGCTTACCAAGAAGCACCGCAGCAAGCCGGGACTAACAGAGCGTTTTGAGCTAATGATCAACGGCAAAGAGATTGCAAACGCATATTCAGAGCTTAATGATCCCATAGATCAGCTTGAGAGATTCCAGGAGCAGCTGCGCCTTTCCGAGAAAGGTGATGATGAAGCCATGTTCATAGATATGGACTTTGTAAAGGCTCTGGAATACGGTATGCCTCCTACATCAGGAATGGGTATCGGTATTGACAGGCTTACAATGTTCATGACCAACCAGCAGTCAATACAGGATGTGCTTTTCTTCCCGCAGATGAAACCTGAGGGTAAGGGAAATGCTGAAGTCAAATAAAGCTTTAACCTATCCGGATTTTATTTATCTGTCACTCATTGACCGTCATTTCACGGCGGTGACAGATCATTTTCTCCAGTCT
>JAQBHM010000190.1:0-3728 GCA_032127795.1 Bacteroidales bacterium
ATCATCGTGACCCATGACCCTCAGCTGGCTGCTATGTCTGACCGTACAATACGAATTAAAGACGGACTGATAACCAATGATGTCTGAGAGGTTCAGTAACGGGATGGATGTCTCAGAAATGAAGCATTGTCTTGATACACTGGCCGGAAAGTATAACAACCGGTCTTTCATTGAATCTGATCCAATTTCGATACCCCACAGATTCACCGATAAACATGATGTTGAAATATCGGCATTTCTCACAGCTACAATTGCGTGGGGGCGCAGGGATCTCATATTGCGCAGTGCCTCCCGGCTGATGGAGCTGATGGGTAATGAACCCTATAAATTCACTGCTGAAGCTTCCGGGAATGAGATAGACCGTCTTGGTCATTTTGTACACAGAACTTTCAATGGCAGTGATGCAGTAACCTTTATCCGGTGTCTGCGTAACCTCTATTCAGAGTACGGATCTATGGAGACAGTGATCATTGAAGGCCTCGGTAACGGATCCACAATGAGGGAAGCAATCATCCATCTTCATAAAAGATTCTTTGAGGCTGCTCATGAAAAGCGCTCTGAGAGACATCTGTCAGATGTGGGTAAAGGTTCGGCGGGCAAGAAGATCAATATGTTTTTAAGGTGGATGGTACGGAAAGATGACAGGGGAGTCGACTTTGGAATCTGGAAAAGCATTGATCCGGCGCAGCTTTTCATCCCCCTGGACTTGCATGCCGGCAACACCGCACGAAGCCTGGGGCTCCTTACGAGGCGGCAGAGCGACTGGAAAGCTGTCGAGGAGCTGACAGCCATGCTTCGCAGGTTTGACCCTGCTGACCCTGTAAAATATGATTTTGCGCTCTTTGGAGCAGGAGTCAACGGTGCTTTGTGATGGCAAACGATTGGTTCAGCTTTAAACAGTTCACTGTCAGGCAGGCAAAAGCCGCCTTCAAAGTCACTACTGACAGCGTATTGCTGGGAGCATGGGCTGACCTTGAGGGGGCGACAAGCGTCCTTGACATTGGAACAGGGACAGGACTGCTGGCACTCATGGCAGCACAGAGATGCCAGGCACAGATAACAGGAGTGGAGCCTGACAGGCCTTCTTTCGAAGAAGCACAGACCAATGCCTTGAACAGCCCCTGGTCATCAAGGATAACGCTGGTAAACATTGCCATTCAGGACTATAATCCTGATGACAGTGTGCCATTTGATACAGTCATCACCAATCCTCCTTTTTTCAGCCGAAGCCTGAAGAACCTGGATCCCAGGAAAGCCCTTGCAAGGCATGATTTTTCACTGAAGCCCGGGGAACTGATACAGGCTGCCGCTAGGTTGCTTAAGGAAGAGGGAACCCTTCAGCTTGTCCTGCCAGTCAGTGAAGCGGTGCACTTTATGAAAATGGCTGAGATTCAGGGATTTTACTGCCGACGTATTCTGAGAGTGAAGCCACGGCCTGCCTCCGCACCCGTAAGACTTCTGATGACGCTTGGCCGTACGGGCGGTAATGTCACTGATGAGACCCTGGTTATTGAAGAGGGCGGCCGTCATGAATATTCCCGTGAATATAAAACGTTGACAGGCGATTTCTACCTGAACTTCTGACAGGTTACCTGATCATCATATCAACAGGCAGTCCGTACTCTTCATGCATTCTGATGCCAACACTTTCCAGTTCGTCAAGTATGGGATTGTACAGTTCGGGAAGAACGGGTCGGTAGACGCCCGTCAGTTTTATCTTTCCTGACAGTATCAATTTTACCGCCATCGAAGCAGGCAGTGCTACTGTCCGTGCAATTGAAGTATTGGTGGCAGGAGATCCGTATTCGAGCATGCGGGAGCTTATGATCTCGCGCTTGCCGTCAGGATACTTTACACTGAATAGATGCTGCATAACTATCATGTCACGGTCATTGTCATCGAGCCACATCTTTTTTATCATGAGATCCGAGGTGATCTCAAACGGCGATGTTACTTCGTATCCCATTGGCTCATCTCTGAATAGCCCCAGCCATTCAAAAGCTTCGAGTGCAACAGGAGTGACATTCAGCCCTGTCTTTTCAGCGAGTTCCTTCGCCGGATCAAGGCCAGGCACTACGGCACTCTCCGCAATAAACTGCCTGTAGGTCTTGTCTGTATAGTCACTCTGCCGGTCATCTATGAGACCTATAGATTTCATCAGGTCCAGGGTCTCACACCATCCCTTGTAGCGGAATGGACCGCGGTACATCGTCTTGATGCCCTCCAACCCGTATATATCTATGTAACTTATCGAGTCACGGTTGGGATACACCTCCAGTTCACCTAAACCCGGGAAAGTGTGAGGGAAACGTGCTTTGAAAAGATTCACAGCCTCTATTATCACCTCCTCGCCCTTCTTCAGGTACTGGGCCCCGTTACGGCTGGCAAGAACAACACCCTTCGGACTCCAGGAGAATTTATATCCCAGGGGGTTGTCTGCTGCTTCAGGAGCAGGTAAAGCACCGCACAGAGAATAGAACTCCTCTATCTTTCCTCCCTTGCTTTTTACAGTGTCAATAATCCTCATAGCTGACATGTGGTCAATACCCGGATCAAGCCCTGCTTCATTCAGAATTATGATCCCGGCATCCTTTGCCTCACCGTCAAGCTTCTGCATGGCAGCTTGAACATATGAGGTCGTTACAAGATGCTTCCGGTGCCTGATGCATACTTTGGCTACATCAACGTGAAACCTGTATGGAAGCAGGCTTACAGTTAGATCATGGGAACTGACGAGCGTATCAAGTTCTTCCGGCCTGTCCATTGACCAGTCAACAGCCTTGCCATTGCTGTTGCCTGATATCATCTGCTCAGCCCTCTCAAGCATTGGAGAGGCCACTGTCAGCTGAAATCCGTTTTCAAGAAGATATTCAATCATGGGTTTTGAAACAAGCCCGGCTCCCAGAATCAGTACCTTATTCATACGTGTATAGTTAAATTATCTTCAAATGTATTTAAATGTACGCTTACTGAATATGATAAAAAAGGGAATTTGAGTAAAAAATCAACAATAATTCAAAAACTGTTTCCTTCTCCGCAGCCGGTTTGTATCTTTGCTGATGTCCCGCTTCATGAAGCAAAATGGAAAGCACCACCCCCAACAAATACTTTGAGACCCCGCTGATGAAGCAGTATTACGCTGTCAAGGCACAACACCCTGATGCCGTTCTGCTGTTCAGGGTGGGCGATTTCTATGAGACCTTCGGTGAGGATGCAATTCGTGCTTCGGAGATTCTGGGCATTACGCTCACAAGACGGGCAAACGGAGCGGCTGCATATGTAGAGCTGGCGGGGTTTCCTTACCATGCCCTTGACACATACCTTCCCAAACTGGTAAGAGCCGGACAAAGAGTGGCTATCTGTGAACAGCTTGAAGATCCAAAGCTTACCAAGAAGATAGTGAAGAGAGGCATTACCGAGCTTGTCACTCCGGGAGTCTCTTTCAATGACAATGTTCTTGACCATAAGGAGAATAATTTTCTTGCAGCAGTCCATATCGACAAGCAGGCAGCGGGGGTGGCACTGCTCGATGTTTCAACAGGAGAATTTTTTGTGGCGGAAGGCAGCACTGACCATGTAGAACAGATAATGAATAACTTCCAGCCGCGGGAGGTGCTCTTTGAGAAACGAAAGACAGACCTCTTTCGTGAGAAATTCGGAAGCAGGTTCTATACCTACAAGCTTGACGACTGGATCTTTACCCCTGATGCGGCACGTGACCGCCTGCT
>JAQBHM010000191.1:0-2532 GCA_032127795.1 Bacteroidales bacterium
CTGCTGCATGAGGACCTCCAGTACGACTACGGCCTGGAAATGAGTGAATTAAACAAGTAATTCCCTATTGCCTACTCCCTAATCACTATTCACTATTCACTATTCACTCCCTCGCCCTGTCGCTTAGTCGCTTAGTCGCTAAGTCTCTCAGTCAGTCTCTACGCTCTATGCTCTATGCTCTATGCTCTTCCCTCTACTCCATCTCCCCGTCCAGCCAGTGGATGATGTTCAGCAGCAGCCGGTAATTCTCCCTGGCAACGGGCGAGTTCATGCCTGCCCTGTATTGTTGCGGGCCAGCAAGCTGAGCTGTGAACATTGCCGCCTCGCCCGAGACAACGACCCTTCCTTTCCCATACTTTTTATAAGCCAGCTGCGACCAGTTGGCGATATTTTTGTAGCGGGTGCTGCTGTCAAAGACCCATGCAGTATCAGACAAAAGAAGAGTGTACCTGTCATTGAACTGCAGGACAGAGGTGGCATCGTCAGGCACCGGGAAGGCCTGGCCGGTAAATGATGCTACTGTATCAACCTTCTCTGACGGGTTACGTCCGTTGGTGATGACATTGTCGGAGAGGGTGCCTGTAGCCCGGTGGAAGAATGCCGGTCCGGATTGGGTAGTGTCTACAGCAAAACCGTCGGTGAATTCAAACCCGAAGGCAGCAGCCATATCGTATGCTGCCCCTCCCATAGGCATATGGTCTGCTATAAGAAAGAGCGAGCCCCCATCTTGGACCCAGCGACTTACCGTCTCTATCTCCCCGGCCGTGAAGGCAGGCAAAACAGGCTTGTACCACCTGGTGAGATTGGCCTCATTCAGGGCATTGGATATCACCAGGATACGGGCTTCCTTTAGCTTCGACAACTCGAACGTGTCGATGTAACCCCTTGTAATGTAGCCGTCCCTTTCCAGCAGACGGGCAAAAGGAAGATACCTGCCATCCCTGGTGTGAAAGTTAAAATGACCTTCATCAATGAGAACCACGGGGCCTTTGCCAACGGCATACGCCGGGGTGACGATCTCAGGTTTGTATAAGGTGTCAGCTACCTGCTGCCCTGATACAGTAGCTGAAACAGCAAGTGTAATGAATGCTGCCAGGCTCACAATTTTTTTCATGTTGATTCCTTTTATGATTAATAACCCTATTAACAGATTCCTCACTTTAAAGTTATGAAAAGCCACCGGATATCCGGGCTTCCTTTTTTGCCCGTTCGCAAACATGACAGAATAAATTCAGGTTTTGGATTGTCTAACCTTAAAGGAAGCATCCGACAGGCGAACACTGAAGAGGAGACTTCAAAGAGAAAACAATTTAAAAATAAATATGATGAAAAGATCTGGAATTATTATTGGAATATCACTGATGCTTATTGTATCAGGCAATGGAATTATCACTGCCCAGCACGGCATGGGAGGAATGAGGGATACAACCCGCATGGGTATGAAAAAAGGCATGCAAGGCATGCAGATGCACGGAATGAGGCAGATGCATAACCCACAGATGAGGCCTATGGAGGGTCGTGGCATGAGACATGCTGACAGGCCAGGCATGAGGCAGATGGGCCCGGGGATGATGATGATGGAAAGTATCCCGAATGTTACTGAGAAACAGAAGAAGGAGATCGCAGATCTCAGGGTGAAGCAGCAGAGTGAGATGCAGAAACTCAGGGAAGAATCGGCGGCAAAGATGCAAACAATGAGGGAGACACACAGGAAGAATATGATGAATATCCTGACTGATGAGCAGAAGAAGTTCCTGGAGGCAAAAACAGTCAAGACTGATACTCCTCCGGCAAAAACCAAATGATATCTTAATGATTAATGAGAAACGGGCTCTGAGACTTTCAGAGCCCGCTTCTTTTTGATAGGGGTATCATATCAACAGAGCAATATCATCTGCCGGAATGCCCTGCATCATTGCCTGACAGCTTTACCAGCTTAGAGGTGACAATATTAACCTTATCTATCTCAACCCTGTAGAGGTACAACCCTTCATGAATATCAGACACGTCAATGACTATCTGCTGATCTCCCGGCTCCAGGTTCAGGTCAGCAAGAGTCTTGACATACTTGCCTGAGATGTCATAGAGTCTGATGACGCATCGGCCTCCGCTGGCAGCGGTGAAGGAGAAAAATCCCTTTTCGTATACAGGATTAGGATAGAAGAGAAAATCGGGTTTGACGGATACTTTACGCAGACCGGTGATGACTCTCTCGAAACACCCGAGGTCAGGTGCCGAGCCGCTAAATGGCAGTCCCACGTCCACGCCGGCATCTATCAGGTCGCTTCCTGCGGCAAGGTGCATATATACTATATCCGGCAGGCTCCCGTCAGCTTTTCTCGGACCTGATGCAGCCGTGGCATCAGTACCTGCAAAATCTTCGGCGGTGACCACAAACGGCGACATCCAGCTGTTCTTTTCCTGTTGTGCAAAAGCGGCTATCTCAGCCGTCTTCCCCAGGTCAACACAGTTTTTAACAACCATGACCTTGCCGGCAGCAATAGCACCTGTCATCCTGTAATCAGAGACGAG
>JAQBHM010000192.1:0-6528 GCA_032127795.1 Bacteroidales bacterium
CCAATTCTTAATTCTTAATTCTTAATTCTTTAATTTACCATGAGCTTACCATATTGTGAACCTTTCAAGATAAAAATGGTGGAATCTGTCCGTCAGAGTACACCTTCAGAGCGTCAGAAGTGGATAAAAAATGCCTCGTACAATCTTTTCAACCTGAGGTCAGATCAGGTTTTTATTGATCTCCTTACAGATTCTGGTACGGGAGCCATGAGTGACATGCAGTGGAGTTCCATGATGGCTGGTGATGAGAGCTATGCCGGGGCATCATCATATTATAACCTTAAAGAGGCTGTCAGGGATATTACTGGCTTTGAATACTTTCTCCCCACGCATCAGGGCCGCGCAGCAGAGAACGTCCTTTTCTCCGTACTGGTCAAAGAAGGTGATGTGATACCGGGCAATGCCCATTTTGATACAACCAAAGGGCATATCGAATTCCGCAAGGCTAAAGCTGTGGACTGTACAGTGGAGATATCGAAGGATACCTCAAACCTCGACCCCTTTAAGGGCAATGCCGATCTTGAAATGCTGGAGAAGGTCCTTGAGACAACCCCCCGTGAAAAACTGGGTTGCATAGTGATGACTATCACCAATAATACATCAGGAGGGCAGCCTGTGAGCATGGAAAATCTCAGGGGTGTGAGAGAGCTGGCAGACAGGTTTAAAGTGACACTCATATTCGACTCTGCCCGATTTGCCGAGAATGCATATTTTATCAAGACGCGCGAAAAAGGTTATGGTGATAAAAGCATCCGGGAAATTGCCAGGGAAATGTTCGCTATGGCTGACGGAATGACAATGAGTTCCAAAAAAGATGCCATAGTTAATATGGGAGGCTTCATCGGGTTCAGAGACAGGGATCTCTTCCGCAAAGCCTCAACCTTCAATATAATGTTTGAAGGTTTTATTACCTACGGCGGCATGTCAGGCCGTGATATGAATGCACTCGCCCGTGGTCTGTATGAAGGCACTGAGTTTGATTACCTTGAGTCAAGGATCAGGCAGGTGAGAAGACTCGGGGAGAAGCTCCATGATGCAGGCATCTCCGTGCAAATGCCAATAGGCGGTCATGCGATATTTATCGATGCGAAGAAATTCCTTCCCCAGGTACCTTTCAATGAATTCCCCGCACAGAGACTAGCCGTGGAGATCTATCTCGAAGGTGGAGTGCGGAGTACGGAGATAGGTGCCCTGATGGCCGACCGTGATCCGGTGACACGCGAGAACAGGTTCCCCGAACTCGATCTCGTCAGACTGGCAGTGCCGCGCAGGGTATATACCGATAATCATATGGATTATGTGGCAGCCACACTTATCAATATCTATGAAAGAAGGAAGAAAATCACAAGAGGACTCTCAATAAGATGGGAGGCACCTATCATAAGGCACTTTACTGTGGAACTGGACCTCCTCAAATAAACTCAAAAAACATATCTTTGTCATAGCTAACAATAACCGGATGATCAGATCAATGACAGGGTATGGTAAAGCCATACTTGAAACTCCCCGCAAAAAGATCACTGTTGAGATAAAGTCACTCAACAGCAAACAGGCTGATGTCAGCGCCAGGCTTCCCTGGATGTACAAGGAGAAGGAGATTGAGATACGCAACATGGCAAGCAGGAGGCTTGAGAGGGGTAAGATAGACCTCTCCATAAGTTTTGATACTGCGGAAGATGATGCTATTCCGGTAATCAACAAGGGCAATGTAAGGAACTACTACAACCAGCTCCGCGAACTGGCACACGAGCTGAATGCTGAACGCAACAGTGACCTCCTTGCCATAGTTATGCGTCTTCCTGAGACCTTGAAGGCGGAGAAGGCGGAACTGACTGAGGAGGAATGGCATACGGTCACTGCGCTTATCGATGAAGCACTGACAATGACTGACCTTTACAGGCTTGAAGAAGGGAAGGCCATGGAAGCTAACCTGTCACTGTCAGTCTCAAAGATCACAGATTATCTTGATAATCTTGCAGAGGTAGAGGGAGACCGCATTGTGCGAATGCGTGAGAAGCTTATTGCCTCACTCAAAGATGCCGTAGGCAGTGAAAATGTTGATATGAACCGTTTTGAGCAGGAACTCATCTTCTACCTTGAGAAGCTTGACATAAACGAAGAGAAGGTAAGGCTGCGAAAACACTGTGAATACTTCTGCGAAACAATGAAAGGCACTGAGTCAAACGGTAAGATGCTCAGCTTTATCACCCAGGAGATGGGGCGTGAGATAAATACAATCGGATCGAAGGCCAATGATGCTTCGATGCAGAAACTGGTTGTCATGATGAAGGATGAGCTGGAACGTATTAAAGAACTGACACTTAATATTCTCTGATCCCGCTGATGAAGCCAGGCAAGGAAAACAGACTCCTGATCATCTCAGCCCCTTCCGGTGCCGGGAAATCGACACTGGTGAACCACCTGCTTTCATCAGGTCTGCCCCTATCCTTCTCCGTATCAGTAACCAGCAGAAAACCGAGGGGATCTGAAAAAGAAGGACGTGAATATTACTTTATCACCACCGGTGAATTCAGAAAAAAAATTAATGCCGGCGATCTTGTTGAGTGGGAGGAGGTATATAAAGATCACTTCTACGGAACACTACGGAGTGAGATAGAAAGAATCCATAAAGCTGGCAAGGTTGTCCTTTTTGATGTAGACGTCAGGGGCGGAATAAACCTTAAGAAGATATTCGGAGATGAAGCTTTATCGATATTCATCATGCCCCCCTCAGTAGAAGTACTGGAGAAAAGACTGGTGACAAGGGGAACTGATGGTCCTGAAAAGATAAGAATGAGAATTGAGAAGGCATCATCAGAAATAAAACTGGCAGACATGTTTGACAAGGTTATAATAAATGATGACCTTGAAAAAGCGTATTCTGATATTCTGAAAGTTGTTACCTCATTTCTTGCAGAGTGATCATGGAGACAGGATTATTCTTCGGATCTTTCAACCCTGTTCATATAGGGCACATGGCAATAGCCAACTATATTGCCGAATATACAGAGCTCAGGGAAATATGGTTTGTGGTCAGCCCGCACAATCCTCTCAAATCCAAAGAGTCACTCCTTGATGACCGCGACAGGTTCTATCTTGTTGAAATGGCTATTGGTGATGACAGGCGTTTCCGGGCATCAGATATTGAATTCAGCCTTCCCCGGCCGTCATATACAATTGACACCCTTGCATATCTTACGGAAAAGTATCCGGAGCGGAGATTCACTCTCATTATGGGGGAAGACAATCTGAATACCCTGCATAAATGGAAGAACGCTGAGGAACTTGTAAAAAGATACCCGGTGATAGTCTATCCGAGGCTAAATCCCGGCAGAAATAACAGCAGGAAGCTCCTTGAGATTCTTGAGACAGCATCAGTTACAGAGGTAAAAGCGCCGCTGATGGAGATATCGGGTACTTTCATCCGGGAGGCTATCAGACAGGGAAAAGACATTTCATGGTACCTCCCTGTACCTGTCTGGAAATATATTACCGAAATGCATTTTTACAGGTAGAGGCATTGCATGCTGCACCTCTGCCTGCCTAAAAATCAGAATATCATTCTACCTTCCTGATTATTTCCATGCCTCTTTTTATGGCTTCCTCATTCATCGGTATCATGTTGTGATACCTTTCCGGCAGCGATTTTTTGAGACCCTTGATGACAAATTCTGTCTTCAGGATAGGTTTAACCTTCATGAAACCACCCAGGACAATCATATTAAACACCTTCTGCATCTTCATTCTGGAGGCTTCTTCGGCGGCATCAACCCTGTAAATGGTAATATCCTTTCGTTTAGGGTGACGAGTAATGCCGTTTCCGTCATATATGAGTACCCCTCCCGGTTTGACAGAATCTTCAAACTTGTCAAGACTCTGCTGGTTGAGGATAATTGCCGTATCAAAACTCCTTAAAATCGGTGAGCTGATGCGTTCATCGCTGAGAATCACATTGACGTTTGCCGTACCACCTCTCATTTCGGGACCGTATGATGGCATCCAGCTGACCTCCATATCCTGCATCATGGCAGAATAGGCCATAATCTTGCCCATTGACAATACCCCCTGACCACCAAAGCCTGCAATTACAATCTCTTCATTCATAACTTTTTAAATTTTATGTGATTATTTGCAGCTTATTCTGCAGGTACCTTGATGTCACCAAGAGGATAGAACGGGATCATATTTTCTTCCATCCATTTATTTGACTCCACAGGTGTCATTTTCCATCCAGAGGGACAGTTGGAGACGACTTCAATAAAGCAGGTTCCTTTCTTCTGGTTCTGGTATTCGACAGCCTTCTTAAGGGCTTTTTTAAGCTTACGTACGCCAGCTGCGGTATGGACGCTCTGGCGTGTCACAAAGCAGGTTCCGGGAAGCATGGCTACGATGTCAGCCATCTTTATGGGAGAGCCCATCATTGCCACATCGCGTCCGTATGGAGATGTTGATGACTTCATCCCCTCGAGGGTTGTGGGCGCCATCTGTCCTCCGGTCATACCGTAGATACCGTTGTTAATAAAGAGCATGAGGATATTCTCTCCCCTGTTGCATGTGTGTATTGTCTCTGCAGTCCCTATGGCTGCAAGGTCACCGTCACCCTGGTAAGTGAAGACAAACTTGTCAGGCATAAGCCTTTTCACGGCTGTGCCGAGTGCAGGGGCGCGACCGTGAGCTGCCTCCTGAAAGTCAACATCCAGATAGTTGTACATAAGTACCGAACACCCTACAGGCGTTATGCCTACGGTTCTGCTTTGCAGACCCTCTTCTTCAATAACCTCAGCCAGAACGTTGTGAACTGTGCCGTGTCCGCAACCGGGACAGTAGTGCATAATATTATCAGTAAGCACCTTAGACTTCCTGAAAACAAGATTCTCAGGTTTTATTATATCTTGAAAAGTAAGTTCTCCCATGACCGTTTATCCTTTAATGAATTTTTTAAGGTTTTCCACCACCTCTTCAGGGGTATGTATCATACCGCCCATTCTGCCGTAATGACTTACGCGTGTCCTGCCATTGACTGCCAGCATCACATCCTCAACCATTTGCCCCGCACTCATCTCCACGGCCAGCATTCCCTTTACCTGTGATGCCAGCTCATAAAGTCTCTTTTTCGGGAAGGGATAAAGGGTTATGGGTCTCAGGAGTCCCACTTTTATTCCCTCGGCGCGTGCAAGCTTTATGGCTTTCTGCGAAATCCTCGCGCTGGTGCCGTAAGCAACAAGAAGGTATTCTGCGTCTTCGGTCTGAAACTCTTCAAGCCGGACTTCGTTTTCTTCAACCTGTTTGTATTTTTCTATAAGTTTGTGGTTGAACCGTTCCTGCCTTGCAGAATCAAGGTCAAGCGAGGTTATGATATTACGTTCTCTGCTGTCGGGTTTGCCTGTGGTAGCCCATGGAAGTATCTCTTCCGATCTTTTCTTGTGCGGTTTCAGGTACACTTTCTCCATCATCTGCCCTATGGCACCGTCAGAGAGTATCATTACCGGGTTACGGTACTTGAAGGCCAGATCAAAGCCGAGCTCCACGAAGTCAGCCATCTCCTGTACTGATGAGGGTGCAAGCACTATCAGGTGATAGTCACCGTGCCCTCCGCCCTTGACAGACTGAAAGTAGTCACTCTGCGCCGGTTGTATGGTCCCCAGTCCGGGGCCTCCGCGAACAACATTCACAACCAGGCAAGGCAGTTCAGCACCGGCTATATATGTCAGTCCCTCCTGCTTAAGACTGATGCCGGGTGATGATGAGGAGGTTAAAACCTTCTTGCCGCAGGCAGCACCGCCGTATACCATGTTAATGGCTGCTACTTCACTTTCTGCCTGCAGGACCACCATACCGGTGGTTGTCTGCGGATTGGCCTCCATCAAATATTCAAGTATCTCACTCTGCGGAGTGATGGGATACCCGAAATAACCATCGGCACCGGCACGTATCGCCGCTTCAGCGATTGCCTCATTGCCCTTCATCAGTCTCAGTTCTCTTTCCATATATAATATCTTGTTTCGTTCTCAGTAATCACACTTTTACCTTGTAGACTGTTATCACACTGTCAGGGCAAACCACGGCACAGTTTGAGCAGCCTATACAGGCATCAGGATTCACAGGATAAGAATAATAATAACCTTTTCCGTTGACCTCCCTGGCCAGTGCCAGAGTCTGCGTGGGACAGGTGACAACACAAATTTCACAGCCCTTGCATCTCTCAATATCAATAACTACAGCACCTCTTATCTTAGCCATTTCCTTATAATTAATTTTGAAATCATATTTTAAATATACTATTAAACGGGATTGTTCTCCCTGAAAAGTTTCAGTCTTTCTTCCAGGGCAGACATCTGGTCAATTCTCACCTGTGACACGCATGCCCTGAGTCCTTCGCTGCGTTCACTCCCTGTTATTTCCAGGGTTATGGCAGCAATGCCGTAGCAAAGAAGCTGCTCAAGAAGTGCGGCACCGCTGAAACCCGGGTAGGAGATTGTAAAATAAAACCCGTCAGCAAGTGGTTTTTCAATATCCCTGTCGTAAACT
>JAQBHM010000193.1:0-3630 GCA_032127795.1 Bacteroidales bacterium
GCTTTCGGCGTTGAACCGGGGAAGAAATTCAGGGCTGAAATGGGTGCTTATGTCAATATCCTGTTTAAAAAAGAGGAGATAATCAAGAATGTCAATTTCCAGTCGAAGCTGGATCTCTTTTCCAATTATCTTCATAATCCGCAGAATATTGATATAAGCTGGGAGAACCTGCTGGTAATGAAGGTCAACAAGTTCATATCTGCAACAATAACGACCCATCTTCTTTATGATGATGATATTCTCATCAAGGTTGCGGAAGGAACTGAAGGGGAAACCATTTTTGGCAAACGTATTCAGTTTAAAGAGGTTATTGGAGTTGGTCTTACATATAAATTTATAAAATAAGCCAGGTGTCTGCCTGGATTATCTGCTATTGATAAAAAAATCCCGGGGAATGCCGGGATTTTTTTCTTGTTACGGTGAAGTGTCTTATCTTCGTTCATCAAAAAATTAAAAGCAATGAGAAGGTTAATGTTATTCTTTGTGATCACTGTAATTTCAGGGTGTTTATACGGACAGGGATTTCAGGATATCAAGCTTAATGCTCCTGATCTCACAAGAGGTGTTACAATAATGAAGGCTTTTGAGAGCAGGGCATCAGCTACCGCATTTAATCCGCAGGAGCTGACGTTACAGGATCTCTCCGACCTTCTTTGGGCTGCTATTGGCATCAACAGGCCGGAGAGCCAGCATCCCATGCTTAACAATCCTGTCGGATACCCTGTAAAGTAAACTGATAACCGATGCTGAAACTTATTAACCATCCGCTGATCATTCATAAGCTCTCGCAGATCAGAAGGAAGGAGACCGGAACCAAGGATTTCAGGCAGAATCTCAATGAGATAGCCGGCCTGATGGCGTACGAAATATCAAGAGATCTTCCTCTTCGAGACATTACAATAGATACTCCCGTTTCAACATGCAACACTGCAGAGCTGGCGAAGGACATTGTTCTCATTCCGGTTCTGAGGGCTGGGCTCGGTATGGTTGACGGCATTACAAATCTTATACCCACAGCCAAGGTGGGGCACATTGGTCTGTACCGTGATCATGAGACCCTGAAGCCGATGGAGTACTATGCAAAATTTCCCCTGGGGCTCTCCGATTCAGTTGTAATGGTGCTGGACCCCATGCTTGCTACGGGTGGCAGTGCCAGTGCAGCCATAAAGGCCATCAAGGCCAAGGGAGCCGTAATCATCAGGCTTGTTTGCATTGTAGGTGCACCTGAAGGGGTAGCCCGCATGGAGCAGGATCATCCTGACGTGGATATATATCTTGCAGCCCTTGACAGCGGTCTGGATGAAAACGGTTATATAGTGCCCGGACTGGGGGATGCCGGCGACAGAATCTTCGGAACAAAATAAGCTGCTATATTCACAAACATAAATTTCAATTTAACTTAACTCTATCATGGGATTAAAGAACAGACTTATTATCATGAACTTCCTGCAGTTCTTCATCTGGGGTTCATGGCTTTTAACCATCGGCGCATACTGGTTTCAGACAAAGCAATGGTCAGGCACGGAGTTCGGCGCAGTGTTCTCCACAATGGGTATTGCCTCCCTGTTCATGCCGGCCATTGCCGGCATAATTGCTGACCGGTGGGTTAATGCTGAAAAACTGTACGGTATATTTCACATCACCGGCGGGGTAATACTGCTTCTGGTTCCACTGATTGACAACCCCAGGACACTCTTCTGGGTGATGCTTGTGAATATGATGTTCTATATGCCCACAATAGCCCTGGCCATCACTGTAGCTTATTCATCAATGAAAAGCAAAGGGATGGATATAATAAGGGATTATCCTCCCATCAGAGTATGGGGAACCATCGGATTCATAATTGCCTTATGGGTTATCAGTCTCTCCGGTCTTGAGACCTCTCCGTTACAGTTCTATGTTGCTGCTGCAGCATCATTCACTCTTGGCATCTATGCCTTTACACTTCCGAAATGCCCGCCGCTGGCCAGCGGTCATAAGAAATCACTGGTTGAGGAACTGGGGCTCAATGCTTTCAAGCTCTTCAAAAATAGCAAAATGGCATTGTTCTTCATCTTCGCCATGCTTCTGGGGGCATCGCTGCAGCTAACCAATGCCTATGGTGACACATTCCTGCATGATTTTGCCAGTATTCCGGCGTTCAAAGACCTTGTCGCCGTGAAGTATCCCGCAATAATAATGTCAATATCACAGATATCCGAGACCCTGTTTATCCTGACGATACCATTCTTTCTGCGCAGGTTCGGTATCAAGAAGGTGATGCTTATGAGCATGGTGGCATGGGTGTTGAGATTCGCACTGTTCGGTTATGGCAATCCGGCAGCAGGACTATGGATGATCGTTCTTTCCTGTATTATTTACGGGATGGCCTTTGACTTTTTCAATATCTCAGGGTCGCTGTTCGTGGAACAGCAGAGCTCCCCGAATATAAGGGCCAGTGCACAGGGACTGTTCATGATGATGACAAACGGTTTCGGGGCTTTTCTCGGGAGCCGTCTGAGCGGTATAATAATCGATAAATATTTCATTCTCGAAGGAGGCGCATTTGACTGGAAAGGGATATGGATGTCATTTGCCGCTTATTCACTGGTGGTTGCTGTACTCTTTGCCATCTTCTTTAAACATAAGCATGACCCCAAAGAAGTTGCAAACATAAGTATCTGAAAAACCGTCTGACTTTTGCCGGCAGCATTTGCCTGCAGGGATGTTAATAATGACTGCCTCATTTAACAAGTATCAGACTGAGTCCGATCACTATAATGCCGCTTATAAGTCCGTAAATGGCTACATGATGCTTCCCATACTTATGTGCTGCAGGCAAAAGCTCGTCGAATGAAATATAGATCATTATTCCAGAGACCATTGCAAAAACAAACCCGAACACTATATCAGTCTTGAACAGGGAGAGTATGAGTAATCCCACTGCCGCTCCCAGAGGTTCGGCAAACCCTGAGAGCACAGACCACAGCAGGGCTTTTCTTTTTGAACCTGTGGCAAAATAAACGGGAACTGAAACCGCGATACCCTCCGGAATATTATGAATGGCCACCGCTACAGCTATGCTGATACCTATGGTTACATCAGCCATTCCTGCCATGAAGGTGGCAATACCTTCAGGGAAGTTATGGATGCCAAGAGCAACGGCAGTAAAGACCCCTATCCGCATCAGCTTGTGATCATGATGATGATGATGATGCCCGTGTTTATGATGATGCTTACCTTTCTTGTATGGTTTGTCTGAATGATGATCTGAGTGTTTTTCAGAATGCCTCCCATCAGGGTTCATCTGCTCAATTCTCTTCAGCTCATGAGGATTTTCATTTGAGGGTATCAGCTTGTCAATAATGGCTGACAGGGCAATCCCGCCGATAAATGAAATAAAGGTGAACCAGGATGCTTTTTCAGTCCCATAAGAAGATGACAGGGCCAGATTAGCCTCTGTAAGTATTTCTGTAAGTGATATATATATCATTACCCCGGCAGAGAATCCCAGGGAATAAGCCAGGAAGGTTGTATTGGTCCTTTTGGCAAAGAATGCTATCATGCCTCCTACCCCCGTGGAAAGACCGGCAAAGAGTGTGAGGCCGAAAGCAAAAAGAATTTGGGCCTGGTCCATTAAAACTGTTATTT
>JAQBHM010000194.1:0-5279 GCA_032127795.1 Bacteroidales bacterium
CTTTTTCCTGCGAAACCTATTGACAATCATGTAAATAACATATGCAGCCGCACCTGCCAGTATAATATAAACTGTTATCTCCTGTCCCATATTCTCAATCATTCAAATAAATAAACTCCCGATCCGGAAAGTCATGAATGCAACCAGCCAGGCTATGCCAGTGGTATAAAACATTATAAAGGCTGCCCATCTGATATTGGACTCTTTCTTTATTGCCGCAGTAGCTGCAATGCAAGGAAAATAAATAAGCACAAACAGCATGAATCCGTAAGCTATCAGAGGAGTAAGATGAGCCTGCTCTTTCAGCTTGCTTTGAAGGCTGTTTGAGGGATTGTCATGATCAGCCTGGTAGAGAACACCCATTGTGCTTACAACAACCTCCTTGGCTGCAAGTCCGGTCAGGATGCTTACACCAATCTTCCAGTCAAAGCCCAAAGGCCTGATTGCTGGCTCAATAAAGTGGCCTATCTGCCCTATGTATGAATTTTCAAGCTTCTCCATTTGCCTTGACTGTATAAGAACATTTATCCGGGCCGCCTTCAGTTCATCCGGTAAAGTATTATCTGTATTGATTAATGCCACCTGTTGATCATATGCTGAGGAATCAGCCACATTGCGGGGGAAATATCCGAGCGCCCAGATAAGAATCGATGCCAGCAGGATCACCGTACCCATTTTTTTGATATACTGAACACCTTTGTGCCACATGTGCATTGAGGTGCTTTTTAATGTCGGAATACGGTATGGCGGCAATTCCATTACAAAAGGCACATCCACCCTGGCAAAAAGAAGTTTTTTCAATGCCATGGCAACCAGAATGGCTATTACAATACCAATAAAGTAGACAGAGACGAGTACCAGTCCCTGATGAGCGGTAAAGAACGCTGAGATCAGTAAAATATATATGGGCAGCCGTGCACTGCATGACAAAAAGGGAATTATCATCATGGTGAGCAACCTGTCCTTTCTGTTTTCAAGTGTACGTGTTGCCATGATTGCAGGTACATTACACCCGAAGCCCATCAGCATAGGGATAAATGATTTCCCGTGAAGTCCTATCCTGTGCATAAGCTTGTCCATGATAAACGAAGCTCTTGCCATATAACCGGTATCTTCCATAAATGAAATGAAGAAGAAAAGGATAAGAATATTGGGAAGGAATATTACCACGCCTCCTACACCTCCTATAATGCCGTCTACCAGCAGATCACGAAGAGGTCCCTCAGTCATCATGTTTCCGGTCAGATCAGAAAGCCTGGCTACACCTGCATCAATCCATTGCATTGGATAGCTTCCGAGAGAAAAGGTAGTCTGAAACATCAGCCACATAAAGAATATAAATATCGGAAACCCGAAATATTTATGAGTGAGAATATCATCAATCCTGAAACCCTCCCTGTAAGTTCCCTCTCCGTTGGTATATGTTTCATTAAGTGCACCTGCAATAAATCCATACCTGGCATCTGTCAGAACGGTCCCTGATTTTTCCCTGTACTCTTTTTCAAGCTTGCGTATTTCAGTATCACATTGAGTATTGATTCTCTCAGAATTTAAGGAGGAGCCAATATGTCCTGCAGTTACAGAATCTTTTTCGAGCAGTTTAATTGCGCGCCAGCGTGATGAGAACCCGTCAGTGAACTCTGTGCTTCCTTCAATCAGCACCTGAATATTAGAAATGGCATTTTCAATGTTGGTGCCATAGTTTATATTAATCTGCCTGACTACAGGATCCCTCTCTTCATAAACATCAATGATTCTTTCGAAAAGATCATCAATACCTTTACCCTTTGACGCAACTGTTGGAATCATCGGGATTCCCATCATTTTACCCAGTGCTTCGTAATCCAGCTTCGCTCCCTTTTTCTCCAGTTCATCATACATGTTAAGAGCGATGACCACTCTGATATTCATGTCAATCAACTGGGTGGTCAGGTAGAGATTACGCTCAAGGTTCGATGCATCAATCACATTTATCACCACATCAGGCTTTTTGCCGGTTATGTAGGTCCGAACAAAAAGCTCTTCAGGCGTATATTCAGTGATGGAATATGTTCCGGGCAGATCAACAACTTTAAATTTATACCCGGATTTTTTGAATATGGCTTCACGGGCATCAACGGTAACGCCACTGTAGTTTCCAACCCTCTCATGGGACCCCGACGCACAATTATACAATGTTGTCTTTCCGCTGTTGGGATTTCCGACCAGAGCCACGCTTATCATCCTCCCTTTTTCTGCGTCACTGCTCTTGTCCGTTTCCCTGTCAAGGGTGCCTTCAAACTTAATATCCTCAGACTGACTGTTCTCATCCGGAGTAATCACCTCTATCATGGCAGCTTCTGTACGGCGCAGTGAGATCAGATAGTCCATTATGGCATATTCAACAGGATCCCGTAAAGGTGCATTTTTAATAACCCTGACTTTTTTCCCTTTTACAAAGCCCATCTCGGTTATGCGCTTCCGGAATGCCCCATGCCCTGCAACCCTGGTAATAATCCCTACTTCCCCGGTTTTCAGGTCGGAAAGGTGTAAGACCCCAATATTGTTTAATGTAATCATAAATGTTTAGAGATTCCCCCCCCTGATATCCTGTCATATTGACACAGCAAAGGTACCTCCCCGTGGCTGGACGGGAAATCCCTAAAAATGATGACTTTTAAGGAATATCGTCCCCAAAATCGACTGCACGATTATTCGCGGTAGTTGTCCAGCTTGATCAAATTGTTATCTACGGCATAAATGGTTAATCCTGACACTGACTTTATGCCTGTTTTCTGGGATATATTCTTGCGGTGGGAAATGACAGTGTGAGTGCTTATATTAAGCCTGTCAGCTATTTCCTTGTTTGCATTCCCGGAAACCAGCAATTTTAATACATCGGTCTCCCTGTCGGTAAGGACCTCCTGTTGCTGTACCCGGCTGCCGGCAAATTGTTCTGACAGAAGTTGCCTGTGAATCGTTGACGTTATTTTTTCCGGCGAGTCATTGATATTTACAACGTCATCAAGCTCAGAAGATATCTGTTGATCAATCAGTGAATATGCAATGCCAACCCAGTGTGTCTCTTTCAGTTCTCTTTTCAATGAGAGAAAATGTTTCAACTGATTTTGTATCAGCAAGGGATTTATGAGAACCACATCAGCCTTGCTTTTCAGGTTCAGCTTTTCAAGCTCTGAAAGACTCTCTGCCGGATGAATGCTGAAAGACTGATCCATACCGGTCAGTATACCGAATAACCCCTCATAAATTATCCCTGAGGTCTCAACAATAATAATATTGGCAGTCTTCTTACTCATTTTCTTTTCCCGGCAAGCCTCTCCATCTCTTGAACCAGGGGTATCAAAACAGATTCTTCTATCATGGAATGTATCTTCAGATCATACTCCAGCTCAAAAAGGCAGAGCAACAACTGTCGTCTGATCTGCTGATCGCCGTTCTGCGGCATGTATTTTATAAGCAGATTCTTTAAATCAGCCAGTTTCTCCTCAATGTCATCATGATGCTCCCGGTATTCGGTAACTGAATAATTGCTCTTTTCATTATCGGAGCTCTTCTGCGCCAGCATGTTATTCAGATTAAGGACATACGGAAAGACTACATGACCCTCATAATAAAGATGTTCGGTCACTTCCGAAAAATATTTGTCAAAGAAAGTCCCGATCATTAATATTTCCGAATGGGTATTGATCCTGTTGATCTCCTCTATATAATACCGTATCTGCGGATATTTCTCTTCCAGGTAGTACCGGTGACTGTTCTCCAGATATTTTATTATCGTCTGAACAATTCCGAATGAATATTTTGTTTTTAATGACGGTTTATATCCGTTGAACATGTTGGCAATTGTCATGAAGAGCCCTGTGCTGATATTGTTTTCGTCACAGATCTGTTCAACACTCTTCTCACGTACCTCCATGTTTATTCCCAGATGCTCCAGCATTAACAACAGATAGGGATTACCTGTAATTATGTCAGCCGTTTTCATTTCAGGCGTTACGAACATCCTGTAGGTATGGTGCATGATACTGGTTATTTATCTCTTGGCTTCAAAGATAAAAAGAACTTTACCCGGTCACAATTATTTAATGCATGCCGGGCTGATGACTTTGCAGGTCATTATAGGCTGCTTCCATAAGCAGGAAGAATGCCTGTGCCTCGGTTGACACCCCGGGATGGTCAAAAGAGGGGGCTCCGGCAGCGCCGGTAACATAACCGTGATCATCAACCTTTGAGTAGGCGGCAGCCCTCATCTTATCAGCATGAATAAGGTAGTCCCTGCCGAGCCATCCTCCCTTTACACCTCTGAAGACAGAGTAAGCAATCATCTGCCCCAGGTTGGTCTCGGTGAATGTGTCAGGCTCATTCACAAAATTATGGAACAACCCGTCTTCACGCATATGTGCCAGGCAACCGTCAAGAAGCTCACGATGATAACCTGCAAGCATATCCTTTTCGCTCTTCATCTCATCGGGCAGTGACCTTATCACGCGTGCATAGCATGCAGCGGCCCATCCATTCCCTCCGCCCCAGAACCGCTTGCTGACAAACCTCTGTTCAACATCATGCCATCGGTGAGAGAATAACTTATGCTCCTCATTCCACAGTACTTTTCTGAAGCCCTCTATCTGGGCAATGGCTTCATGATATTTCCCTGCCGCCGCAATAAAAGGAGGAGCCATATACATGGCATCGCTCCATATCTCAGGTGAATTCATTGTATGGTAAAGTGTTCCGTCAGCACTCCTGGGTGCCCCGACCAGGAACCAATCGAGCATCCTGTCAGCTGCAGCCTTGAGCTCTTCTTCACCCGTCATCTCATATGCCCTTAAGACAGCTTCTCCTGCAGCACCCGGGTCCGTAACGCCATTATCAGAGTAGACTACCGCCAGCCTTCCGTCCTTCTGTTGCCTCAGAACTGCTTCGCGTGCCATCATGTAAAGCATCTCCGTATCACCAAGCTCAAGCATCGCCTGCGAGGCCACCCCGTGTTCCCATGATGCCCGCTGCATTGAGAACATCGCATGTTTAACCTTGTCTGTGGCCTGCTCCTCAATGCTCTTCTCTCCTGCTCTTTTGCCTTTGTCGCTGCCAATGCATGAAGGAAGCACTGCCAGTGTGCCGCCAATAGCGGCGGTGCCCATGAAAAATTTTCTGCGATTCATAATTATGATTTCTGATTCATTGCCTTTCAAGCCATCTTGATAAAAAGAGGTCGTAAACGGAGTGAAAATTACCCTCCTTATCGCTTTCACCATATAACATCTCCTTATCCAACAGTG
>JAQBHM010000195.1:0-4212 GCA_032127795.1 Bacteroidales bacterium
GGATTCTGACCCGAGGTCATTCCATAAATTATGCAACCCAGGATAAGGGTCAAGGCGGCCGTTTTCATATCTCTCCTTTTCAAAAACATCCTCAAATATTATACCGTTAGGCAAAAATAATCTTTTCAGCGGAAGCTCTGCACAAGGTCCGGTTCTTTATTGAATTTCTAGTATATTTGGGTGAGATATTTTCTACTGTTAATACAAAATGTCCAAAAGAAACAAAACCTCGGCAATACCTCAATCTGAGCTTATGACCTGCTGGATCAGAAAGAGGATCCTTATCCCTGTTGGCTTGTCGTCATTGGCTGCCATTATCTCGGTGGCCTCGGCCATTGCGGGGATGTTTCTTCTGCCGTTGATAGCCGGAATGTTCACGGTCATAATGCTCTTCATTGCCATTATTGAGATCAGGAGGCTTATCTCTGACGTAAGGACTATGTTGAGGGAGCTGGCTTTCATTGCCGAGAGGAATGAGGAAGTCATAAGCAGCTTCTCACACAAAATCAGAGAACCATTGAATAACCTGGTTCTTCTTGGCGGCATGCTCCACGAGACAAGTGGGCCCGGCAAGCAGAAGGAGCTTATCGAAACGTTTGTTGCCTCAACCAATGCCATGGTTGAGGTGGTGAATGAACTTACCATGGAGACTGCCGGAAACCCCACCTATGAATCTCTGGGTGACATTCGGTTTAAGCTGGGACCTACTATCCGTGATACCATAGAGCTTCTGAAGCTTAACCGCAGGCATGATCAGAGCATGATCTTCTATGATGACAAGGGAGAGGGTGAGACTGAACTGATGGGCAATCCCATAATAATAAAACAGATACTTATTGACTTGCTGAGCACGGCCATTGCAGCCACCACCGGCAATTTGACGGTGAAGATCGAAGTCCGTGAAACACCGGAGCGTGACGGTGTCTACCTTATTGAATTATTACTTTCAACCAATCATCCTGTGGTTTTCATAGGTGCAATCAGACAATCCGGTTCGCTGGCAGCAAAACTTATTAAGGGTGCCGGCGGCAACTGGCATGAGAGTCCGTCAGGGTCAGGCACCTTCTTTGTCTTTACGCTGAGGTCACAAAAAAACAAAAAGATAGAAAGAGGTGAGGCAGCCAGCACACTTATCAGGGGATTGACAACGGAGGGCGCTAAAAAGGAACTGAAAGACCTGAGTATACTCCTTGTTGAAGACAACCCCATTAATCAGCGTATTACGCAGTTGATGCTTGAGCCTCTGGTGCGCAGGATAGAGATAGCCCGGAACGGTAAAGAAGCGCTTGACATGTTCGGGACATCAAGGTATGACCTGATACTCATGGATGTACAGATGCCTGTCATGAACGGTCTCATCTCTGCAGAAAAGATAAGAGCCCTGGAGACCAGCACACGTATGCATACTCCCATAATAGCCATTACTGCCAATGCCATGCTGGGTGACAAGGAGCAATGCCTGGCAGTAGGTATGGATGACTATATAAGTAAGCCCATTGAACCAGACCTGCTGATAGAGAAGATCAGGGCCCTGGTATGACCTCAGAAAGGCTTGAATCCCATTATCATCATGTCATCAATCTGCTCGCACTCCTGCATCCATTTGGTAATGGTCTCATCAAGTATGCTCTCCTGATCTTTCAACGGATATTTGCTGATAGTCAGCAAAAGGTGCCTCAGGCGACGGTACATGAATTTTTTATTGTCCGGACCTCCAAACTGGTCAGCATAACCGTCTGAAAACAGATAAAGTATATCTCCCTTTTCAAGTTTGAAGCTGCTCTTGTTGAATGAAATCCCGTTTATATAGGTCTGGCCAACATTTATTTTATCTCCCTTGATCTCTATCAGTTTGTCATCACGCACTATGTATACCGGAAGAAAAGCACCGGAGAACTGCATTTCTCCTGACTCACGGTTAATGACACATATACTCATTTCAATGCCATCCTTGATGAGCGCACTGCCATCTTCCTGCTTGTAAAAAGATGACTCCAGTTCCTCGTTCAGTGTCATCAGGATCTTGTCACTTGTTTCAACCTTCATCTCATTGATGATCTTCTGCAGCAGTTCAAGCCCTATCATTGACATCAGGGCTCCGGGTACGCCATGACCGGTGCAGTCAGCAGCCGCTATGAAAAGTCTTCCGCTGCGCTGACTCACCCAGTAAAAGTCGCCGCTGACAATATGCTTCGGTCTGTAAAATATGAAAAAGTCAGGGAGGATACGCCTGATATAGTGCTTTGCAGGCAACAATGCTGACTGTATTCTTCTTGCATAGTTCAGACTGTCTGTTATGTCCTTGTTTTTCAACTGCAGTTCCTCACGCTGATAATGGATCTCAGAATATGCTGACTTCATCTCCGAGAGGTGTCTCCTTGTACGCATAAGCACCCAGAACTGAAGAACGGCAAGATATATCAGTGCAGCAATAACGATCGAAGCGATCAAAACGTTTATGGCAAAGCTGTTCACTTATTGAAATTATTAAGCTTTGTTACTGCTGCTCCCCCGGGCTGAATGAGCGGATAAAGCTTCAGCGAAGGTGAGGGTATGAATTTGCCTGTGAGATAATCATTCCATCGCCGGTCAACCAGGGCTATTGTCTCCCTGTCAGAACATACAACGTTGGGCCACTCCCTGGGGAAGGGAGGCAGTGATCCTGATTTTGAAGTGGCATCAATAAAGAGGCCTCCGCCGGCAGGCTTATAAAGATCACGTGACGGGTCACTGTTCCCTGTCACCAGCCAGGCTATCATATTCAGGTCTTCAGTATCTGCCCCGTCATCCACGGCAACAGTAATGATCTCGTCTTCCTGCATCGGCGACGGGAGTGATGAAATAAGGTCACTCATATCAAAGCCCTGTGAAGGTTTTTTTACTGAGATTATCACTACCGGAAGTGACAGGTGAGAAAGGGTCTTCAGTCCTGTCACAACACTGTGCCTTTTACCATTCTCAGTTAATAACCGTGATGGCACGGTAGCCAGGGCGGGATCTCTTTCTTCCTCCAGTTTCACAGTAGCATCTATCCCCATCTTGCCGCCCATGCTGAGGATGTCTGTGGAGTGGTCCAGGACATCCATCGGGCCGCGGGTCACCATGATATCAGTTCCGAACCTGACATTCTCAAAGAGAGCCTCCGCCACTTTTCCGTAGTCATGCAGTGGCACCTCGCTGTTCAGCACGATTATATATTTACTGAACATCATCTGGCCGGCTCCGAAGAGTGCATTGAGGACCTTCATTCCCTGACCGGGATATGATTTGTCTATACTTACCAGAACAAGATTATGTGCAACACCAGCCACGGGCATATGAAGATCGCTGATCTCAGGGGTTATGGCAAGCTTCAGTGGGGCGAGAAATATTTTTTCTGTGGCACTGCCTATCCATGCGTCTTCCATTGGCGGTACACCTACTATTGTGGATGGATAAACGGCATTTTTCCTGTGGGTGATACATGTGACGTGAAAACCTGGATAAAAATCGGCAAGGGAATAGAAGCCCGTATGGTCGCCAAAGGGGCCCTCAAGGAGCAGTTCTTCGGAAGGGTCTACATAACCTTCAATGACTATGTCTGAATCAACGGGTATCCACAGGTCATTGGTAAGGCATTTTACCATATCAACCCTTTTCCCGCGGAGGAATCCTGCAAGCAGGTATTCATCAATATTTTCCGGTACCGGTGCTGTGGCAGAGTAGGTGTAAACAGGGTCTCCTCCCAGGGTTACAGTTACCGGCATACGCCTGCCTGTCTCTTTCCAGGCCTGAAAGTGTCTTGCTCCTGTCTTGTGCCTGTGCCAGTGCATCCCGGTCAAATCAGGTCCCATGACCTGCATGCGGTACATTCCGAGGTTTGTCTTACCGGTCAACGGGTGCTTTGTATGAACCAGGGGCAGAGTGATGAACCTGCCACCGTCATGGGGCCAGCATTTCATAACAGGCAGAATGGAAAGGTCAGGCTTGCTGATGACCACCTCCTGGCATACGCCACGGCCTCTTCTCTTTCGTGGTGACAGCCTCAGGAGCTTCAGCATTCGCGGCAGCCCTGATATCTTGCTCCAGATACTCTTTTCACCGCCCAGTGCCTCGAAGAGAGAGATAAGTTCATCACCGGCATTTCCCGGTGAGACACGGCCAAGAGCGGCAGCCATACGGCTGTCGGAAGCAAAAGAATTTATCAGTAGAGGAAACCTGGTACCTGTGTTT
>JAQBHM010000196.1:0-11247 GCA_032127795.1 Bacteroidales bacterium
GCGGCACTTTTTACTTCGGACTTCAGGTCTTCATTTTCACTTTCAAAGTTATATCCGTCAGCACCGTGGCTAAGTTTGGCGGTTTTATAATCAACATACTCATAGTCAGCACTTATAAGAGCCAGTGTTCCTATCTGCACAGCTACCCCTGTGTTAATCCTGAAGGGAGTGGTGACCCTGTAACTGTATGACTTCATGTCCATCTTTACTTCATAGCTGCCGTCATCATCAGTGTTTAAGGGCGTGTCTCCGTCAAAATAGGATGTAAGGTTGCTGAAGTAGTTTTCTCTCACCCGGAAAAGGGTTGGCGTGGTAAAACTTAATCCGAGTCTCAACATCTCTATGGGCTTAAGGATTGCCCCAAACTTAAAGTTCCAGCCTGATCCGGTTGCATTAAAATGATCTGTATAGGTAAAATCTACAAAGTCGGGTACATTATCCTCAGCATCAATCTCTGTATGGGAGTAATGTCCGGTATATAAAAGTGTTGTTATGCCGACTCCGGCTCCAAGGTAAAGTTTGTCACCTACATTTGCACCAAGGGCAATTGTGTGCTCACCGGTAAATCCGCCGTTGTCAATTGACCTTTCGGTACGCTGCCCATATGCAGGATCCATTTCTCCATAGTAGGAGAAAACCGATGCATACTGAGTATAACTACCTGATAATGTATCTATCATCCACGTTTCATAGGCCATAAAGCCACCGGGTGTATTGCCTTCCAGCTCATCAGTGTAATAACCGCCGGCGAGTGATGCCCAGTAATCAGACATTGAGCTTGCCTGGCTGTTACCGGAAATAAAGGTGCGCTGATTGAAATTGTTGGTGCGGTTGTAGGAATATGCGACACTCAAGCCTGTCAGTCCTGATCCTCTGCCTATGGTGAGAGCAGAAACCAGACCTGCCTGACCCACGTTGAAGTTTGAATTTGGCTGCTCACTGCTGGTACCGTAAAAGTTTGCAGTCTTATTCTCAAAGGTCAGCTGCGGTGACACGGAGAATTCGGTGGAACGGAATATTGCTGCTCCGGCCGGGTTGAGTGAAATGGCAGTGAGGTCTCCACCCAGGGCGGTGAAAGCCCCGCCCATGCCGTTAAAGCGTGCCGTGCCCTGGTAGAAAAGCTTTGAATATCTGAGGGCATCATCAAGGTTCTGCGCCATCAGTCCGAGAGGGAGAAGCAGAACTGTCACAATTATTAATATTCGCTTTTTCATTTTTTCTGGTTTTTAAAGTATAAGATACCTGCTGCTCCTGCCATTGCGGAACACAACTTTCACATATTTCAAATATTATTACTTCCGTCTTCCGCCTGAACTGCCTGATGAAGATGAGGAGGAGGTGGAAGAGGAGGAAGAACCGGAGGATGACGAACCGGAGCTGTAGCTACCTGATGATGATGATCTTGACCCCGACGAACCACTGTAGTTTGAACTACCGCTTGAGTAGGAAGATCTGCTGCCACTGCTTCCGCTTGAACTGACTGAGCTGCTGCGTGAAGGAGCTGAATACTGAACAGATGAGGAGGATGACCTTGTCGGTGTATTTCCTGAAGAACTGTTATTGTACTGTGTTCTTGTCTGTACAGTTCCGCTGTTGCTTCTGACGCTACCCTGATTACTGTAACTGGAAGAACTATTGGTATTTTGTGACGAGGTACTTCGGCTGTTATTATATGCTGGCCTTGAGTTCATCCTGGGATTGTTATAGCTGGGTGTATATGTTCTTTCAGCAGTCTGGTACTGAGGCCTGTTGACACTCTGAGTCTGTGTGCGGGTCTGTGCAGGCATCTGGCCCTGTGTCCGGGTCTGTGCGGCTACGTCAGTCGCTCCGCGACGGTTGTAAACCTGCGACTGGTCTGAAGTGCCGGTTACAGTAGAAGCTCTTTGATAATTAACTGTTCCTGTTTCTGATGCAGTTCTCCTGGTGGGGGAAAGACTCTGGGTATATGATGAAGCTGTTTTATTTCTGGGGTCACTTGAAGTGCTGTATGTGCCTCTCGCGGAGGTGCTGTAACTTTCCCTGCGGGCTACATATTTACTGTTTACATCATTGCCCGGATAGTAGTTGTTATAATAGTTGCCGGAAAGGATCCATGGATTGTACCCGTAACCCCAATAGGAGTAGTAAGGTGAATATGAGTAATAAGGATTATACATATATGGTCTGTACATGTATGAATCATACCAGAATGGATCATACATGCCTGAGAAGAACGGAGATCCGTAATAGTTATACCCGAAACTGAGTCTTGAAGAGAATGGACTGTAATAGAAAGGATCTCTCCAGTATGGATAGAAGTAACTGTCATTGAAGAGATATATCTGGTCTGAGGGGCTCATATAATCATAATAGTTATTCACTACTGATGTATTGCCCAGTGTTCCTTCCTGTGCTAGGTACTCGTCATAAGGCAAATATTCGTCTGCAATAAGCGTATCACCCGCAAAGATGTTATCATAATACTTCTCGGCTGACCTCTCAGGCGAACTGGCCTGGACAGCTACAACAGGCTGATCTGAAGCCCTGTAGTAGAGATCATCATAAACCGCACCGGTGTAGAGCTGTGATGTGCACGAGCTTGCTGCCACCAGTATAATAGGGATTATGTACTTGAATTTTTTCATCTTACCCTCCTCATATTTATCATAATCTAATTGTTACAAATTCCGTACCAATTTTTCGTTTTTAAAGTTGATTTTACCTTTTCCTTGATGAAGTGGTGGTTCTCCTGCCGGTTTCATTCGTTGAGGATTTCTTCTCGGATGATTCTGCGGAGCCACTGCGTGTACTTTTCCGTACGGTCGTCTTCTGTTGCTGTGAAGAATTGTCGGATGAACCCTGATTAACGTTGGTCTCACTCCTCCGGGATGTTGTTCTAACGGTGGTCTGGGTCTTACGCTGAGGCTGATTCTGAACCGGAACCCTCATCCCTGTCTGTTCCCTCCCGGGGTTTGTTCTGTCATTCACATTTGGATTATTAGGCCTGTTTGGTTCATTGGGCTTTGCCTCGGTTGGCTGAGCCACGCCTCTCCGGTACTGTCCCATACGAAGGCCGTTATTGCTTTTGTCGCTGTTATTGTTAGCCCCGTTACCATTATTTCCCCTGCCGGTATTGCCTGAGGTGCCGGTGCTTGTCCTGGTGCCGGTCTCCTATGACCGGGTGGTAGTTGCAGCGGGTCTTGTATAAGTTGAACCCGTTGATCTTCCGCTGGTAACTGTATAGCCGGACCTGCGGCCTGAATCATAAGGTTTTGAAGGATTGTAGCCCGTATTGCGGTTATTGTTGCTTGTGTTATAGTAGTGATTGTTATTCACAATATATACCGGCCGGTAGTAATCCCAGTGCTGACGATGGTTCCACCTGTTCCACGCTACCGGATAGTGATACTGAGGTCTGCCCAGATAGAGGTTAATACCGTAGCTGAAACCGGGACTGTAGTATGAATTCCATCCGTAACCCATCCAGGGGTTAGAATTCCACATCGGATCGAAACCCCACCAGTAGGATCCCCCGAAACCGCTTCTCCAGGAATACCTTGAAACTCCCGCTCCGTAGTAATGCCAGTCGTCATAGATGGAGACGCCCCAGGTATACGGAGTGTAGTGATACCAGTAGGTCTCGGTATACACAGGCGAGTAAAAATCAAAGCTGGAGAATGAACTGTGGAACCTTTTTATCCGTGAAGAATATTCATATCCGTTATCAGAGTAATAGTTGTTTACCACAACCTGCTGACTGCCGTACTCATAGCCCTTTCTTTCGGAAATCTCCATGCCGTCACTTGCCGTTGCATTCAAAGCAATAGTCAGAGTGGCTATTACTGCGAGCACTTTTTTTATCTTCATGATGTGTCTTCCCTTTTTGGTTCGCAAGTTTTGTCTATTTTTACGCAATCATTTTCGTGCTATTTAACATTATTCAAATACTATACCAAAAAAATGGCCAAGTTTCTTACATCCAGGGCAGAAAATTATTCACAATGGTACAATGATCTTGTAATAAAGGCAGATCTGGCAGATAATTCGGCTGTCAGGGGGTGCATGGTCATAAAACCTTACGGTTATGCCATCTGGGAGCGGATACAGGCAGAGCTTGACAAGAAATTCAAGGCCACGGGGCATGTAAATGCATACTTTCCATTATTCATCCCCAAGTCTTTTTTCAGCCGTGAGGCAGCTCATGTGGAAGGCTTTGCCAAGGAGTGCGCGGTGGTAACCCACTACCGTCTCATGAATGATCCCAACGGGAAAGGCATTATTGTTGACCCGGATGCAAAACTGGAGGAAGAGCTGATAGTAAGGCCTACCTCTGAGACCATTATCTGGAATACCTACAAGGACTGGATCCAATCATACCGTGACCTGCCCCTGCTGATAAATCAATGGGCGAATGTTGTCAGGTGGGAGATGCGGACCAGGCTTTTTCTTCGCACAACGGAGTTTCTGTGGCAGGAGGGCCATACTGCCCATGCCACGCGTGAGGAGGCTGTGGAAGAGACAAACAAGATCATTGACCTCTACGCTGACTTTGCCACTAACTTTATGGGAATACCTGTCATTAAGGGTTACAAGTCTATCAGTGAACGTTTTGCAGGAGCAGAAGATACTTTTGCCATAGAAGCCCTTATGCAGGACGGCAAAGCTCTTCAGGCAGGCACCAGCCACTTCCTGGGACAGAATTTTGCAAAAGCCTTTGATGTTCAGTTTACAAACAGGGAGGGTAAACTTGATTATGTATGGGCTACCAGCTGGGGTGTTTCCACGAGGCTTATGGGTGCCCTTATTATGGCACACGGCGATGACAACGGACTGATTATCCCTCCCAGGCTTGCCCCAATACATGTTGTCATTGTACCAATTTACAAGGGTAATGATCAGCTTGACAAGATATCTGAGATAGCCCTGGATCTTAAAGCGAAGCTGGAGAAGGCAGGCCTGAATGTGAAATATGATGACCGTGACACCCAGAAGCCAGGGTTCAAGTTTGCCGAATATGAGCTTAAGGGTGTCCCCGTAAGGCTGGCAATCGGGCCCCGTGATGCTGATGAGGGTACAGTGGAAGTGGCAAGGCGCGATACTCTGACAAAGGAGACTGTAAGCCGTGATAACATAGTAGGTCATGTGACCACCCTGATGGATGAGATACATAATAACATACTCCGGAAAGCAACGGAGTTCAGGGATAAGAACACCTATTACCTTGATACCTGGGAAGAATTCAGGGATGTCATAGAGAACAGGGGGGGCTTTGTCATGGCCCACTGGGATGGTACTCCGGAGACCGAAGAGAGGATCAAAAACGAAACCAAGGCTACAATCAGGATCATTCCCTTTGACAGTCCTGATGAAAAGGGCAGATGCATCCTTACCGGCAAACCGTCGGAAAGAAGGGTGCTGTTTGCACGGGCCTATTGATACTGACCATCTGTTATAAAACGCCGCCTGATTCAAATGAGGCGGCGTTTTGTTTTTGTAATAAATAAAACGCTAAATTAGTTGCGTATAGTTAAACCAGAGAGTCATGCCAGATGAATCAGCCCAGAGAAAATTAATGATTATTGAAACACTTAAAAGCAAGTCAGTCCTTAAGGAAAAAGTGGCAGACAATACTGCTGTTGCATTCGCAATCATAAAAGACATCCTTAAAACTCTGACCAAAGAAATTAATACAAGTCTCCTGGGAGTAGATCCCAGAATACGTATGGAATACACTGACCGGAGCAACTTCGATGCACAGTTGAGGGTGGCTGCTGATATGCTTTTGTTCAGCATGCACTCAAATATTTTCCAGTTTGACCGTGAACACCCGGCATGGAAGACGGCCTATATTCAGAAAAATAAGTTCAATGCCTACAGCGGGGTGATAAATATATACAACTTCCTTGCTGACTCCTTCAGGTTCTCAAGACTTGAAGATCTTGGCTACCTGATTGCCCGAATCTTTATCAATCATGAAAATCAATATTTTGTTGAGGGCAAAAGACAGATGGGAATGCTCTTTACGAACTTCGGCAATGAAGAGTTCAGTAAAGAATCTCTTCAGAAGATTGTCTATACTTCCATTAACTACGCTCTTGAATTTGACCTTCTTGTTCCGCCATATGATGCAATTAAGATTGCCTCAGTGGGACAGGCAGAATCAAAGATTCAGCAGACAAGACTCATTACAGGCAAAAGGCTTGGATTCCAGTTTAATTCTGATGACGTACTGGATGGCAATTCAGAAAAGCAGTGAACCAATGCACAAATAACTTTTCCCATTTCAGACGATTCACCGGAATCCTGTCACTCCTGATCGCCGGTTCACCCCTGTTGATAGCCCAGGAGGATATCAGAAAAGACACCGTTACAACTGCCTTTTATGACACCCTCAGGGTGAGGGCCGAAAAAAAACGTCTTACCCGTCTTCTGTATGATATAATTGTTGTTACTCCTCCTTCAGGCAATAATGTAAAGGAAAACCTGGGCAGCACCAGGCCATTCATTCAGTATGAAGGAATGGTGATAAGAAAGCGCGAAATAATGAGGCTCGATGCCTTCGGAACGGAGATTGATGATCCTCTTGTCTATTCTCCGGGTAAATTTGAGAAAATTCTTAATGCAACCTACAAGAAAACCAGGAGCTTCATTCTTGGCAAATACATGCTCTTTCAGGAGGGTGACACCATATCCTCACTCAAGATGTCCGATAATGAGAGGCTTCTCAGGGAGCTCTCGTTTATTGAAGACGCCCGTATACTTATAATCCCCGCCGGAGAGAACCAGGTTGATGTGCTGGTGGTAATCCGTGAAACCTATCCGCTGGGTCTTGAGCTTCGTCTTGATGATTTCGACAGAGGAAAGGTGACAATGCTTAACAGAAATTTCGCCGGATTCGGACATGAGTGGGATATAAGTATCCCATACAGGTTTGGTGAATACAGGTATCCAGGTATAGGTACAAGGTATGCTATAAAGAATATTGCCCACACATTTTCAACCCTGGAATTTGACTTTTCCGACGGTCTGGGAACAAATACCATGGGAGGCTTCTTCAGACGGGGTTTTATTAGTTCGGAGACAAAGTACGCATGGTCGGCCTCGGTAAGAATGACAAATACTACAGAAGATCTTGACACAATGCTGATTCCTGTGCCTCTTCGATACACTCAACAGGATTACTGGATTGCACGTTCGTTTTTACTGGACAGAAACAATGTTACGCGACTGATTTTTTCCGGGCGATATCTCAATAATAACGTCTTTAACAGGCCGGTAATTGAGAATAACTCCTATTACAGACTGCAGAAATACCAGTTGTTTATGGGAAGCCTTTCTCTCTCAAAACAAAAATTCATTACCACTTCTCTGATATACAGTTACGGGAGAACGGAAGACATACCTTACGGATACCTGCTGGAGGCTGATGCAGGAAGGGAGATCAATGAGTTCAAAGGGAGGACATACTTTGGCTTCAGGGCATCATACGGAAATATTTTTAACCGGTTCGGATACATTTATGGCGGTCTCAGCTTCTCAACCTTTTATAACCATCATGCTACAGAACAGGGAATGCTCCAGTTCAAGGTCCGTTACTTCACTCCTCTTATCCATTCAGGCCGTTCACAAATCCGGACTTTCGTAAATCTCTACTATACAAGAGGGTTCAACAGGTACACTGATGAATACCTTTACCTGAAAAGTTCTGACCTGGTCAGAGGATTTGTCAATGACTCCATTAACGGCAATCACAGGATAGTCATCAGTCTTGAACCTGTCCTTTTCACACCCAGACCACTCTATGGCTTCCGGTTTGCTATTTTCACCTTTGCTGATGCAGGGTTCCTGATAAAGGGGAATATCAATGAGGGAGAATACCATAATGTTTCCGGTTTCGGGATAGGTGTGCGGATAAGGAATGATCAGCTAATCATTAACACCATCCAGATAAGATTCGGTATTTATCCGAATTCACCCCCTTTGTCCGAATCTTCCTGGATTTCATTAAAAGGTATAGAAAAGCTCAGGCCTCCCGGCTTTGAACCAGGCCCTCCGGGAGTGATACCCTACCGGTAAGAGTGGCAGCCTGACAAGGCTTATCTTTCAGAAGGCAGGCTATTAATGCCCATATATTTATATTTTTGCATTAACTTACAAGTATGATACAGGCGTTTCTGGAATATTCCCGGGAGAACAGGCTGTTCACCGGGGAACAAAAAATCCTCCTCGCCGTCAGCGGAGGTATTGACTCAATGGTTATGGCAAGCTTATTCAGGGAGTCAGGAACAGTACATTCCATCGCTCACTGCAATTTTTCACTCAGAGGCGCGGAGTCTGACGGTGATGAAAAATTCGTAAGGGACTATGCCTCAAAACACAATATTCACTTCTACAATATAACCTATGACACACTTGGTTATGTTGCCGACAGAGGTATTTCCGTGCAGATGGCTGCCAGGGAACTCAGGTACCAATGGTTTGAAAAGATAATCGTCGGGGAAGGGTTTGACGCTGTAGCCGTGGCTCATAACCTCAATGACAATATTGAAACCTTTTTCATCAACCTGCTGAGGGGTACGGGACTGAACGGGCTCACCGGCATGAGCCCCCGTCACGGCAATGTCATCAGGCCCCTGCTCTTTGCAACGCGTGATCAAATTTCAGCATATGCTACCCGGGAGGGGATTAGCTACCGCGAAGACAGTTCCAACTCACAGATAAAATATATCCGTAACAGAATAAGAAACAAGGTCATTCCCGAGCTGGTTGGCGTAAACAGCCGCTCATTGTCAGCCATCACTGACACAATGAAACACCTTGATTCTTCCGCCGCAATCATCGAGACCTGCATCGGGGAGATCCGTAAAACGGTTTTTAAACCATCAGGAAATGATATCTGCGCCGATGTTGCAGCTTTGACTGAACTGCAACCTGGAGAACCATTCATTTTTGAGCTGTTCAGGAAATACGGCATTTCACCCGGACAGACCGGTGACCTGCTTGCGCTCCTGCAATCACCCTCCGGTAAATTCATCAATACAGGCAGTCACCGTATTTTAAGAGACAGGGAGACCCTTATCATCTCTGAAACAGAGCATGAAGAAGAGTCAGAATATCATTTTTCATCCCTTGATGAAATAAGCCTTTCAGGTCTTTTTTCCGATATAGGAATAATGGATCATGGAGACGAACCACTGCCTTCAGGCAGTCTTACAGCCTGCCTGGACCTGGACCTGATCAGATTTCCGATTACCGTCAGACGCTGGGAACACGGAGACAGATTCTCTCCCCTGGGGATGAACGGTATGAAAAAAATCAGTGACTTTTTAATTGATCTGAAGGTGCCTTTAACCACAAAGGAGAAAGTGCTGCTCCTGATTTCGGGCGAGGATGTTGTGTGGGTAATCGGATACAGGATAGACAACCGTTACAAAGTCACATCAGCCACAAGAAAGATATTACTGATTACAATGTAGATTGGTAAAAGGCCGGAAAGTCATGAGTATCACCAAATTCTTAACTCTCAACTATTCACTATTAACTATTAACTATTAATTCTTAATTCTTAATTCTTAATTCTCAATTCCTGCCTCTACCTCTCCCTCACCCCGTTTATTCCTCTGTCAAGCATCATAAGGTCAGCCAGGCCTACAGCCACTGCCGATTCAAGTATAACAGGTATCCGGCGTGCAATACATGCATCATGTCTTCCCTTTATCTCAAGGTCAGTCATCTCGCCCTTATCCAGGTCAAAAGTCTTCTGTGGTATTCCGGTGCTTGCTGCGGGTTTCACTGATACTCTCATAATCAGATCATTGCCATTGGTTATTCCTCCGTTGATGCCCCCGGCATTGTTTGTGGAGGTCTTACCTCTGGCATCAATGAAAGGATCATTATGTTGCGAGCCGTAGCTTCTTGAGGATGCAAAACCGGCACCAAACTCAACACCGTTTACGGCTGGAATTCCAAAAGCGATTTGTCCGAGTGCAGCCTCTACTGAATAGAAGGCAGGCTCACCCAGACCCCTCGGAACATTCTGGACCACACACTCCACAACCCCACCTATGGTGTCATTTGTACTGACAGCCCTGCTTATAGCTTCTGCTATATCCATCTCTCCACCTGCCTCTACCAGGTTGGCAGTTATGATCGCCGGGGAGATTATCTTGCGGGCAAAATATCCTGCCACCACAAGACCCCAGGTGAGACGTCCGGAGAAGTGACCTCCCCCCCGCATATCACTGAATCCTTTATACTTATATCCTGCTGTGAAATCAGCATGCCCCGGCCTGGGGATACTTGAGAACACCTCATAATCACCAGGTCTGAAGTCCTTATTACGTGTACATAGCACCAGCGGGGCTCCTGTGGTCATATCCCTGTATATACCACTTACAACTTCCGGCTCATCAGTCTCTTTCCGTGCTGTGGTTCCTGGCAACAACCCTTTTCTCCTTGACAGGTCGGCCATCAGCTCCTCCCTCCAATATGGCAGACCGGCAGGGCAACCATCTATTGCAACACCTACCACCGGGCCGTGAGACTCACCAAATATGGATACCCTGAATGCAATTCCTAAAGTATTCATCTTCTGTTTCTATTTATTATTAACTCTACCCTCCAGGAATGCATCAATCTCACCCGGTGGAATTTTTCTGACAACAGCCTTGCCTATTGAGCGAAGAAGTACAACATTAAGATGACCTGTCTCGCTTTTCTTATCCTTTGCTATCTTCTCTTTAATATCTTCCGGTAAAATCCCGGTTTCGTCAATACCGAGCCGTGATATCATATCAAAAAGCAGTTTCTTTTCAGTTGCAGGCAACTCCCCTCTCCATTCAGAAAGCTCCGAAGCAATAATCATTCCTTTCATTACTGCAATTCCGTGAGGCACCCTTTCTGCCATTTCAATCGGATGGCCAAAGGTATGACCGAAATTCAGGAGTCTTCGTACCCCTTTCTCCAGTGGATCACGCCTGACAATTTCGGCTTTGATCTTCACAGACCTGTTGATTATCTCTGCCAGGTATTGCGGGTCACGGTCAAGAAGCCGCGGGAGGTTACCGGAGATATTGAAAAACAGTTCCCTGTCACGTATTACAGCATGTTTAACAAGCTCGCCTATGCCGGACAGATACTCCTCATCAGTCAGCGTTGCAAGCATGTTCTGATCACAGAACACAAATTCCGGTTGTTTGAATGTGCCGATAATATTTTTATAAAGCCCCAGGTTTACCCCTGTTTTTCCTCCTATGCTTGCGTCAACCT
>JAQBHM010000197.1:0-5923 GCA_032127795.1 Bacteroidales bacterium
ACCGTGATTGCGGTGTTCCGGGTAACCGGTAATTCCCATCCTTATCGGTGAGAACCACATTCAATCCGTCTGAAACAGCAACACCTGTTACCCCTTTCTCATTGGCGTCCTTCTGTTTGTTTTTATTGAGATCAGCATATACAACTCCACTGAAATCTGCCGATGCCGATAAGATGGGAAATAAGAAAAGCGCAAATAGAATAATTAACCCTTTTAAAAGTCTGTTGCAATGCATGTTCCTGTTTTTAGTAGTGTGAATATCTTTCTCTTTAGCTGCCGTCAAATTCAGATGTAAAAATGAATAATAATTTCATCATGTCTTAAAAAGTACCAATCGCTTTTCTAACAAAATCTCCAGGTTGGATCAGCCGTTCTTAACGGTCGCCTGTGGCCTGACAAAAGTGTTCAGGGTAGCTTCTTCTGATTGTAATATCTTTTGAGGCATATTTTATTGATTTTAACTTTAGTGCGGAGTATCTTTGGTTATTAGTGAATTAAATTCCGGAAAATAACATCTTGATCGGGCTCTCTAAAATACAACTATATGAAAATCTCTAAAATTCTCGCAACGATTGCAGTTTTCGCTCTATTTTCGATGCCATCCTTTTCACAGGAAAAAGGGTACTATCGTTTTCCCTCGGTATGCAATGACATTGTTGTTTTTACCGCGGAAGGTGATTTATGGAAGTTCAATCAATTGACCGGATCGTGTTTCAGAATAACCACCAGCAGAGGGGTAGAATCAAATGCCGCCATCTCTCCCGATGGCAAATGGATTGCTTTTAACGCTGAATATGAAGGTCCTTCTGAAGTTTATATCATATCCATTGAAGGCGGGATTCCAAAAAGAATCACATGGGAAGGATTAAAAGGCGGCACCGCTCCGGCAATATATGGATGGACAAAGGAAGGGAAGGTGATTATATCCACAAGCTATTATACATTACTTCCGGGGAAGCAACTGGCTTTAGTTGACCCTGAAACTCTGGCCTCAAAGATAATCCCACTGGCACAGGCAGCAGAAGGATCATTTGATGACAGCGGGAATCTCTATTTTACACGACTGACCTTTCAGGGAAGCCAGACCAAACGATACACGGGCGGAACAGCTCAGAACCTGTGGAGATTTGATGGTTCCAGTGAGGCCATACCACTTACGGGTGATTATGCCGGAACAAGCAAAAATCCAATGTTTTTTGATGGAAGGCTTTATTTCCTCTCCGATCGTGACGGAACCATGAATCTGTGGTCGATGGCACCAGACGGCACGGGACTGAAACAACATACATTCTCAGTTGCCTGGGATTTGCGGGATGCTGAATTACAGGATGGTAAAATAATATATCAGAAGCAGGCAGACCTCTATGTTTATGATATTGATGATAACAGAGAAACAATTCTTGATATTTCATTGATTTCAGATTTTGACCAGAAGCGCCTTTCCTGGGAAAAAGAGCCGATGAAGAAACTTCAGTCTTATGCAATTTCAGACAGTGGCAATTTTGTTTTATTAACAGCAAGAGGAAGGGTTTTCAGTGCACCGGTCGACGGAGGCCGTTGGATTGAATTAACACGGAAACAAGGTGTCAGGTATAGTTCTGCTAAGTTCAGCGGAAAAAAAGATGATGTAATATTTCTTTCAGATGAATCAGGAGAAACTGAATTATGGAAAACAACAAGAGATGGATTTACTTCGTCGATGCAGATAACCTCCGAAAGTAACGTTTTGATCATGAATCACTTTCCCTCTCCTGACGGAAATTACATAGCCTATACTGAGAAGGATTATGCCCTCAAACTGTATGATGTCAGAAAAAAAACAACAAAACAGATCGATCTTGATGACGTTGACGGATTCAGTGATTTTGTCTGGTCACCTGACAGTAAATGGCTTTCATATGTTGATCCAGCAGGCAACCGGGCAGCACAGATAAAAATCTTCAACATTGAAACAACCCAGGCTTATTATCTGACCTCAGACAGAGTTGACAGCTATAACCCGGTATTCAGCACTGATGGCAAATGGCTCTATTTTATTTCCGACCGCACTTTTAAAAGTATTGTCGGAAGTCCCTGGGGCCCGCGTCAGCCGGAACCTTATTACGATAAAACAAGTAAAATATACATGGTTCCGCTGTATGATTCCCTGCGTTCACCCTTTCTTTCATATGATGAACTAAACCCAAAAGAGGTGAAAAAAGAAAAGGAGGCAGAGTCAGGGGCTGATCGTGGAAAGAAGAAGAAAGACGAAAAGGCTAAGCCTCTGCCCAACATGCCAGGTGCTGGCGGCATGTTATATGAAGTTCCGGCCCCTGCCAATAATATTGCCTCACTGAAGGTGAATAAGAAATATCTCTATTGGCTGCAGCGCGATATGAATGATCCGCAAAACCTCAAACTCTTTGCACTTGAAATATCAAACGCTTCAGGTACTAAACCTGTTGAGATAATTGATAAAGCTCAGGGATTTATGCTCTCAGGCAATGGTGAAAAGTTACTTATCCGGACCGGTGACGGCATTTTTGTAACCGATGCGAATGGCAAGAAGGCGGAATTAAAGGATGCTGCAGTAAATCTTAAAGACTGGAGCTTTCAGATCAATCCTGTAGAAGACTGGAAGCAAATGATGGTGGATGCCTGGAGGCTGGAGCGAGATTATTTTTATGATAAAAATATGCATGGTGTTGATTGGAAGGCTGTACTTGACCGCCATATGCCACTGGTTGAAAGGATTACTGACCGTTATGAACTGGATGATCTTCTGGCAAGTATGGTCTCTGAACTTTCGGCCCTGCACACATTTGTTTATGGCGGTGAAAAAAGGGTATCACCAGACGATATAGCCATGGCTTCACTTGGCGCCCGGCTCGAAAAGGATGAACCAAAAGGGGGTTATTTGATAAAGCATATTTTCAATGGTGACCCTGATTTTCCAGAACTACTATCTCCGCTATCACAACCTCAGCTCAGGGTAGAGCCCGGGGACATTATTACAAAGGTTAATGGTGTAAATGTGCTTGATGTTGTTCATATTAACCAGCTTTTAAATAAAAAAGAGGGACAGGAAGTCAGACTGACCTTGAAAGACCAGTCTGCAAAGGAATATGAACAGATTGTAAAACCTGTCAGTATGGATAATGATGCTAATCTAAGGTACAGTGAATGGGAATATACCAGGAGGAAGGAAGTTGAAAATAAGAGTGACAATCGCATAGGTTATTTTCATTTGCGGGCTATGGGAGGCAACAATTTCCAGGAGTTTGTAAAAGGTTACTACCCTGTTTTTGACCGGGAGGGTCTGATCATCGATGTCAGAAACAACCGCGGTGGGAATATTGACAGTTGGGTACTTAACCGTCTGTTAAGAAAAGCCTGGTTCTACTGGCAGTCACGTGCCGGGAAACCATACTGGAACATGCAGTATGCGTTCAGGGGTCATATAGTGGTCTTATGCAATGAGTTTACAGCCTCAGACGGAGAAGCCTTTGCAGAAGGGATCAAACGTCTCGACCTGGGTGAAGTGATCGGTACGCGAACCTGGGGAGGAGAAATCTGGCTTTCTTCAAGTAACAGACTCGTTGATAACGGTATTGCCACAGCGGCTGAAATGGGTGTATATACTCAGGATGGCGAATGGATAATAGAAGGACACGGGGTAGACCCCGATATTGTAATAGATAACCTCCCTTATGCAACCTATAAGGGGGAAGATGCTCAGTTAGATGCTGCAATTGACTTCCTGAAAAAGAAAATGGTAGAAGAACCGGTTACAGTACCTGAGGTGCCCGGAATTCCTGATAAATCGTTTGAATATAAAAAGTAATATGAAAAGCAACTACCAACTTAAGCGAGACACATTGTCATCCAATTATTCCGGGGACGATCATTATGATCTTATAATTATAGGCGCAGGTCTTAGCGGGCTTGCATGCGGATTGATGTGGCTGAAGAATACAACCGGAATGAGAACCCTGATAATTGAGAAGAACAGCTATCCCGGCGGTTACAGCACCGCCTATGAGAAGGGAGGTTATGTCTTCGAAACCACCCAGCTGTTCCCTGACATAGTTGATATCCTTGGGTACCTTGAAATTGATCTGCCGCTTAAGAGGTATGAGAATAATTTTATGCGAAGACTGGTTGTTGACGGGGACAATGTTGAAGAATACAGGATACCGGCCGGATCTGAAAATTTCACCAGGTACCTGACCGAGAAGTTTCCGGAGGATGCGGGGAAAATTAACGCTCTGATGGATTATTCTGTAGACCTTTTTAAGCAGGTGAGAAAGCTGAAGGCCAATTCCACCTTTAAAGATACCCTTGTAATTCCTTTTATCGCACCCAAAGTAATTGCAAACCTTAATCGCACCTATGCCGGTCTGCTTGATAAATTCAAGATAACTGACCGCAAATTAAGGGAGGTGATGGAAACATTTACCTCATTTTCAGGAGTGCCGTCTGATCGTGCCTCAGCAATAATGGCAACAGGGGCGATGCTCTCTTCAATGACCAGATGTTTTCGTCCTTATGGTTTTTTCGATGAGTATCCGGCAAAACTGGCAGAGAAATTTCAGTCGATGGGCGGTGAGATGCTTTTCAGTACCGAGGTTGAAAAGATAGAGGTAAAAGATGGCATTGTGTCTGGAGTGAGGGTAAGGGGAAACGCTGAATTATTAAAAGCGAAGAAGGTTATCACTACTATTGACCCGATGCTGGCAATGCGTCAACTGGTGGGGGATGAGTTTCTTCCGGGGGAATATGTTAAAAGGCTTGAAGAAACAATTATGTCTCCTTCATCAGTCAATGTTGCCCTGGGCCTTGATGATAAGATTGACCTGACAAAGCTTGACCTTGATTATCCTTATAATGTAGTCTCCACAGGGCTGGGCACTGCTGAGAAGCTTTTTGATGCATTTCTGGAAGGGGATCACGGATTTTCAAACGATTGTTTTTATGCTGCAGTAATATGTCCTTCACTGACAACCGGTTCAAGAAATACAGTTACTATCCGGAGCACTCCATGGGCAATGAACGGATGGAAGGAGCTTCGTGAGAGCGATTACGAAAAATACCGGGTAAAAAAGGAAAAATGGGCTGACTTTCTTATAGATATTGCTGAGAAGTATTTTATACCAGGACTGAGAGAGCATATAGTTGTGAAGGATATTTCCACTCCGGCAACCTATTCACGTTTTTCGGGCTCACCAACAGGCAGCATTTATGATATTGCTTCGCTGGTAACGCAGTTCGGACCAAAACGTCTTCCTATGATGACACCTGTAAAGAACCTTTACCAGCCAAAGTTTGCTCACGGCCTATACGGTACCATGATGGGAGGAGTTCAGGTGGTCGATCTGATACTGGAAAGGAAATTTAACAAAGGAAACTCTCTCTTTATTCCAGCCAAAGCAGGTGGCACAAAGTCCTGACTTAAATAAAGGGTTTTTCGAAATTGCATGACCGGGAGCTTATGGCACGAGATAAGTGTATTTGTCTCATCCATGAACAGATGTTATATTTGCGTGTTTTATAATTCGGTGAGGTTAAAGAAAATAGAGTTTAACATCTGTCAAAATAATTAACAAATCATAAAAAGTAAAATAATGAAATTGAAAAAAGCGACATTACTTCTGATTGTGACAGCATTGATCATTGCAGTATTACCGGCATGCAACCAGGCACCGGCCAGGAAAAAATCAGACATCGAAGCTGCCTATTACCGCAGCCTGCTGTTCAGCGAAACGCCGTGGGACCTCGAAAGAGGTTCGCGACAGCTTACCCCTAAAGAGGCTACAGATATCAACAGTTATAAGTTCACTTATGACGATTTGGGCCGCATACTTTCGGTTGAATTTGTGAGAGGAGATGAACTGCTCGGATATTCCTCAATGGGAGGAGCAGCGAAAGTGACATATGATTATTT
>JAQBHM010000198.1:0-8178 GCA_032127795.1 Bacteroidales bacterium
CTGACAGGCTATTCCGGCTTCGCAGGGGCAGGTGCTAATGTAGAAATAGACTTTCTTCGCTACCTCGGAAGGTTTTTCGGCCTCTCTTCAACAATCGGCTATTCCAGTATTTCCTTTAATGAGAATGCATATAAGGCGGAATATGACCGAATCCTGAATAATTACGGTGTAACTGTGGTAGATGCAGGTAACTACCAGGTATTAAAAGGTATGGTGGGTATGATCATAAAAATACCCGAAACGATGCATACCGAGGTGCTGTTAATCTTTCAGCTGGGTATTGCCATGAGCGTACATCCCGATATCGTGGTCAGTAATTCGGAATTGGGAGTGATCAACTCAGTAGGAAAAAACAGCGACTGGAGTTCTATAAGCAGTGCAGGAATAAAGATCAATTACTGGCTGACCGGGAAATATGGAATCAGCTTAAACTATAATTTAAATTCCACCAGACCGGGTTTCCATGACAATACCGGCCTTGAGGGGCCATTCTTTGTGCCGATCAGATATCAGAACATCAACGCTGGAATCGTAATAAACATATAATCAATGTATTAAAGATGAAAAAGATTCTTATATTTCTCTTGTTGATTTTGTCTGTTGCGTGTGACGATCAAAGAAAGAATTTTGATGGAGGAATAATCCCGCCTGTACCGGTTAACTTTTCAGAGGTCAACTCAGCATATGATGATTATAATTCAGATTTACCCATAATATGGAACTGGAAAAGCTTTTCGCTGATCTTTTCGACAAACAGAAATTCCTTTGGGAATGATTTTGATTTCATTGGCTATAATTGCTCTATCGAATCAGACCTGGTAACAGGGGAATTCAGTTTACAGACAAACAGCAGAAACTTTAGCATGGTTGATGCGATAAACAGTCCGAATAATGAATTAGGACCATATTTTACTCGTGATCTTGATTATCACAATTACAATTACAAAGAGGGTGGCGCCGGACGGTTCTTTTATACGTCCGATAGAAACGGGAATAATGATATTTACTTCACCTATTACACTATATACGGTTATGATTTTTTACCTTCCGGTGATCCTGCTGAACTTACGGGTATAAATACAGGTTTCAACGAAGGTTATTTAACAATTCACTACGGTGAGACTTTAGGAAGGGAGTCAGTATACTTTACCTCTGACCGTGATAACAGCTATGACATATACCGTGCAGTGAGTGAGGAGAACAAGCTGATTGACCAGTCTCCCGGCCTCACGGTCAATAAGGTGGAACAGCTGAGCAGCAGTGCTGATGATAAATGTCCGTATATCAACGGTAACATGATGGTTTTTACATCAGACAGAGACGGTGGTTTTGGCGGTTTTGACTTATGGTACTCCCTGTATGACGGACAGGGATGGTCGGCGCCGGTAAATTTCGGCGAGAACATCAATTCAGAATATGACGAGTACAGGCCAGTAATTGTCTCAACATACTCAGGGGGCTTTTTAAATGATATGTTGATATTCTCATCCAACCGCCCGGGAGGAAAGGGCCTGTTTGATCTCTACTATGTTGGCGTAACGCGCCGAAACGGACTGCTACTCCTGGATTAAGCTGCCCAGATTCATCAGGTTTCCCCGTTTTGTTAGCGGAACACTCTTGTTGCGAAAAGATACTTTTCGTTCCACCAGGGATCATTTAATGAGGTGATGGTTACTCCATCACTGGTAGAGGTGTGAATGAATTTATTGTCCCCAATATAGATGCCCGAATGGGTGATGAATTTACTTGTTCTGTATGATCTGACAAAAAAGACCAGGTCGCCTTTTTGCAGGTTTTCCATCCTGGCTATTATTCTTCCGTACCGGGCCTGATCCTCAGAGTTATGGGGCAGTTTAATGCCATAGCTGGCAAAAACCGTTACCAGTAATCCGGAACAATCCATACATTTCTTTGTTGTTCCGCCCATGCAATGAGGGACGCCCAGATATTGCCGGGCAGTTTTGATGATCTTTTCAGGAGTGGCATTGTGAGTATCTATGACTTTTTCAATACCCGAGTTCATAAAAGCATCCATCTTTTTCTTTTCAGCCGGGCTTTCGATGTTCATAAGCGACGATTCAGGATAACTTCGTTTAGTGCAGTAAGTCATAAGCAGCTGACATGCAACAATTAGCACAACAAGTAATTTTCCCTTGTATTTATAAATTTTTCGAATCATCAGAGATCCCATTAAATGGCGGAGTAAAGATGAATATAATTTCCTTATCAGTGCAGCTGACATTTATCCTTATGATCAGGCATCAATGAAGGCAGTTTGCGATGTGCAGATTAACTTTTAATCACTGCCTTGTAATGAACTGTAACTATGGCCGGTGAATTGCGTGGAAGGGATATTTTTTTAATGAATGTATGTCGACTTTGGCATAAAAATTGAAGCTGAAGGCCTTATAATCAACCATAAAAGAATGAAATCTCTGTTTTACAAGTCGTCACTTACCGCGATGCTTTTTTTAGCCGCCGTCGCATTCAACGGATGCGACAAGTATGATAAGGATATCGTCGGGGAGGTTGAGATTTACCTTCTCGATGAGTATAACCAAAAGCCCGAGAGTTCTGCAATCCTGAATACAGGAATTGTTCTTGAGGCGACACCTGTTGTGGCCTATGCTGAGATCATAAGCTATGATGCCACGAGCTGTACATTTGATTTAGATCCTGCTGCCGCAGCGAGGCTACAGGATCTCTATCAGTCGGCATTTGCCGTTACAATATCAGGAGAGACAGTTTATACTGGCTATTTCTGGTCCGGATTCTCCTCGGCGATCGTTGACTGGGTAGTAGCAGACCTCCTGACCCTGGAGATGTCGGGCGAGCTTAAGATGAAGCTGGGATATCCCGGCATGATGGATGGTATGAATATACCTGACAAGAGGAATGACAACAGGCTACTGAGCGTCTTTCACAGGGACGGGAAGCTGATTGACTGAGGACAAGGATTATGGAGCAGTGACGGAGAACCCGTCGCCTGGTTCTGACCGTGGAACAAAAGCCGGCCATGCACCGGTGTACCAGGACGGAGAAGAACCAGGAGACCATGAAAAACCAGGGAATAGACTATGTACTCAAAAGCTATAGTTCGCAGGCCGGGCAGTAATTTTGCCGGGGGTATCACGACCTCAGGCCTGGGAAGACCCGATTTTGCAAAGGCGCTGGTGCAGCATGACGCCTACTGTGATGCACTTCGGCGATGCGGAGTGGAGGTGACGGTGCTGGTGGCGGATGAGAGATACCCCGACGGCTGCTTTGTGGAGGACACTGCCGTTGTCACCGGCGGGGTGGCGGTGATAACCAGGCCCGGAGCCTTGACCAGGAGGGGTGAGGAGGATGAGATAGCCAGGGTCCTCGCGGGATACAGGGAGACAGTGACCATTGAACCGCCGGGCACCCTCGAAGGCGGCGATATACTGCATGCAGAGAATCACTACTTTATTGGTATCTCGGCGAGGACGAACAGGGAGGGAGCGCGGCAGCTCGCCGCCATCGTGGAAAAGCACGGCTACAGCTCATCAGAGACAGAGGTAAGGGCCGGCCTCCACCTGAAGTCGGACATTGCTTACCTGGGCGATACCAATTTCATAGCCACGCCTGCATTTTCAGGCCTGGTAACTTCAGAGAATGTCATCATCCTGGAGCAGGACGAGTATTATTCAGCCAACTGTCTGCGGGTGAATGATTTTCTTCTGATACCGTCAGGGTTCCCGAAGTCAAAAAAGAGGATCGCTGATCTCGGCTACAGCATCATTGAGCTGGATATGTCAGAATTCAGGAAGATGGACGGTGGCCTGACATGCCTGTCGCTGTTGTTCTGATTGATTAAAAGGCACAGAGTGCAGGGTAATCTGTCTGGTGTATCAGCGATCCGGTGTCAGGAAGAGGTATCCGCTGCTCTTAAGAGTTATTATCTCTATGGAGGGGTCAGGGGTAAAAAGCCTGCGGAGCTTGCGTATATATACATCGAGCGTGCGGGAGTTAAAGTAGGAGTCATCGCCCCACACAACCAGAAGGATCTCTTTTCTTGGAGTGACGCCATTCCTGTTTGCATAAAGCATCCTCAGCACCTGCATCTCCCTGTTCGAAAGCTGTATGGTACCGGCTGCCGACTGAAGCGTATATCTTGATGTATCAACCTGGAAAATGCCAATACTCATCACTTCCGCATTCACCCTGCTGTTCTTCAATCCTGCGTGGAGCTTTACCTGGTTCTCTATCCTGGCTATCAGCTCCTCAATACTAAACGGTTTTTTCATATAGTCTGTTCCCCCGGCCTCAAAACCGCTCACAAGATCAGAGGAGTCAGTCCTGGCTGTGAGGAAGATGACCGGCAGATGCGGGTAGATACCCCTGATGGTCCGGCAGAGACTGTAGCCGTCAATATTGGGAAGCATAATGTCGAGGACACATATGTCAGGCATATAATTTTCAAAGCGGGAGATGACCCTGGCACCGTCGCTTTCCCATAGCACATCATAGCCCTGCTTCTCAAGAGTGTCATGCACTATCCTACCCAATGCCGGTTCATCTTCGATATATAAAACCTTTGTCATCGGCATCATTCAGCAGGCAGTGATATTATAAACGAGCATCCCTGCCTGAGATTTTTCACTTCGACGGAACCGCCGTGAAGTGTTATTACATGTGCTGCAAAACTGAGCCCGAGACCGTATCCTTTTACATTATGAACATTTGAAGAGGGTATCCTGAAGAATTTTTCGAAGATCTTCCTGTGATACTCTTCTGGTATGCCGGGCCCGTTATCATTTACCTCAATTATTGCCATACTGCCTTTTCTATAAGACTGTAGCTCTATCAGAGGCTCTTTATCGCAGTATTTGATGCTGTTATCTATGAGGTTTATGATGACACCCTTAAGGAACAGCGGGTCTCCTTTGACAATGATTGGGTCTTCGGGAATATTAAGCCTTATTATGCCTTTTCCGGCCCGCGGACGCATTATCTCAGCAACGCCTGATAAGATGGTATTGATATCCGTTGCTGTCATCTTTAAAGCATGATTATCACCTTCAGTGAGGGAGTGGTCAAGGACCCTGTTAATAAGCTCCTCCAGCCTCTTTGTCTCCAGGGAGGCCAGCTTAAGATATTCATCAAGCAGGTGGGGCTCATTTCTCAGATTGTATTTCCCGAGAGACTCAAGAGCCACACTCAGCGTTGCTACCGGTGTTCTGAGCTCGTGGGATATGTTGCTGATGAATTCATTCCTGAGTTTATTGAGGATGATATGTTCGCGTATGCTCCTGTATGAGAGAAGGAATGCCAATGCAGTGAGTGATACCAGCAGCAGCCCGAAGAATATCTGCGGGTAGATAGCCATCAGCAGGTAGCTGTTATATTCACTGATGACACCTTCGGGTAACGATGAGCCCGGCAGAGGGTTAAGGAAAATGTATTTTCCGGTCTCCCTGCCGGATGTGTCAGGCCCAGGGTTATGCCATGCAAAGAGGAAGACCATGTCTGCATCTTTCATCCTGCCGACGAACCTTTCCCTGAATCCTGTGGTGTCAATGTCTAATGCTAACCTCGAAAAGTGAGGGTTTGTTGTGCCGGATGAGTCACCGGCATGTTTGACAATGAGTCTTACACTTCGCAGGACCATATCCTCCGTCATCTTCCCGGACTTTACAGTTTCATGTCTGAAGGCAACAGAATCAGGAATATCTTTAATATTAACAGTTATTACTCCTTTGCCATTCCACCTGGCGGATTTGCCTGCGCCGGCAGATCCTTTTAGCACTATTGTGTCATCCGTCTGTGATTCTTTTCCTGAAATAATATATCGTTGTCCGGAGAGCACGGGATTGACATAGCTCCTGAAGAGGATTGTATCAATCATCTCATCCTGGGTGCCGGCATAAAAGTCGTACAGCTCACCTGTCAGCCTCTCCTTTTCAGTATGATACTGGGAGCGAAGCCAGTATGCTACAAAGACTGTGAGCAGCAGTTGACTCATTATCATGAGTAAAAGGATTGTCTTATGGCTGTTTTTATATTTCATTGCGTGACCTGGTACAAAGATAAAACCATCCGGTCTCATTCTTATATGATTAACCTTAATTAACCTGAATTGTATTTTTATTAACACCGGAGTGAAGCAATTCCGGCTATTTTTGACAAAAAAACGAAAAGACATGAAATCATTTTTGCTGTCATTGGCTTTAGTCTTTTGTTCTGTTACAGGATGGGGCCAGGAAAAGAGTGCCGGGGCAATAGCTTCAGGAAGGATAATATATGAAGAGAAAATCAAGCTGGAGATAAAGCTTGAGGGCGATGCTGAGCAGTATGCCAGCATGCTTCCGAAGGAGAGGAAGGCAGAAAAAGTACTTCTTTTCACAGGTGATGTCACCCTCTTTGAAGATGGTAAAAGCGCGGGTGAAGATATGGCTGCTCAGCATGGTGAGGGGATGATGATAAGGATGATGGGCTCGGGGGAAAACAAGATTTTTACTGATATGAATAGCAGCAGGGTCATTGAGAAGCGCGACTTCATGAACAGGATTTTTCTTGTTGAAAGGGAGATGGCCGACACCAAATGGAAGATAACGGGAAACCAGAAGGTCATCCTCGGGTATGCATGCATGGAGGCTTTCAGTCTTGACACCACGGGAGTAAAAACTGTAGTCTGGTTTGCGCCTTCTTTCGGTGCTAAGGGTGGTCCCGGGAGGCTGAACAATCTCCCTGGAATGGTGCTGGAGGCTGACGTTAATAATGGCTTACGCACCTATGTGGCGAAGTCTGCTGAACCTGTTGCACCTGAAGCTTTGAAGATAGAGAAACCGGAGGGCGGTAAAAAAGTCACTGAGGATGAATACAGGGTTATCGTTGAGGAAAAGATGAAGGAGATGGGAGTTGAGGAAGGAAGCCGTGGCGAAGGAGGCGGCCATGTACGAATAGTAATAAAGAATTAAGAACAGTAATATGAGGACAGTCCTGGCAATTGCCCTGATGGCAATTTGCAGTGCCGCTTACGGGCAGAATTACCAGCTTAAGGGAGAGATACTTGATGAGAATGCCATGCCGTTACCTTCGGCAGGGGCAGTGCTCCTTGACCCTTCAGACTCAACCCTTCTCTATTTTTCAGTGACGGGTAATGACGGGAGATTTGAAATGAGGAACATAAAAAGAGGCTCCTACCTTTTACAGGTATCACTGATAGGATATAAGACGCTGTACCGCAATATGACGGCACCGTCGCCGGAGGGTGATGATATAGGCACTCTGATCATGACTCCCAGGGTATATGAGGTTGAAGGGGTAGTGGTGTTACGGGAGAGGATACCCATGAAGATGAATTACGATACCATTGAGTACGATGCCAGGGCATTTAGGGTCAAGCCTGATGCTGTTGCCGAGGAGCTTCTCAAAAAGCTCCCCGGATTAGAGATTGACAGGGCAGGCAATATAAAAGCCATGGGTGAGGATGTTAACAACGTGCTCGTGGATGGAAAAGAGTTTTTTGGCAATGACCCCAAGGTAGCTACGAAGAATCTCCCTGCCGGTGCCATTGACAAGGTACAGCTCTTTGATAAGCAGTCAGACGAGTCTGCTTTTACGGGGATAGATGACGGTCAGCGCAACCCGACACTCAATTTTGTTCTTGACAAGGGCAAGAAGAGCGGCATTTTCGGAGATGTGTCAGCCGGTGCAGGCACTGGCGGTCATGTGGCCGCTGCAGGGAAACTATACCGTTTCACTGCCACAACACAGTTCGCTGCACTAGGGATGTTCAACAATATCAACCAGTATGGGTTTTCAATAAATGATTATATCAATTTCAGTGGCGGCATGGCAGCGCTTTCCTCCGGTGGCGGGCATATGGTGCTTGGCGGCAATAACAATTTCCCCGTGAACTTCGGTCAGCCCGTATATGGTTCAGGGTCTAACGGCGCCATCGGGCTGAATTTCTCAGTATCAAATGCAAAGAAAGATAAGATCTTCGCCAGCTACCTCGGCAACGGATCAGCACGCGATCTCTCTGATGTATCAGTAACACGCAATTATATTCCCACCGGGACATTCCTGGTAAATGAGTCAAAAGACCAGGAGCAGAGAGACACTGTACACAGGTTAAACTTCGGTATCAGAAAATTAATAGGTGAGAGACAGAACCTGATCATCAACGGGGGATTGTCGTATAATACTGCC
>JAQBHM010000199.1:0-5458 GCA_032127795.1 Bacteroidales bacterium
ATTTAATACAAAAATATTTTTGCTTTACGGTTCGTATTGATTTAAATTTGTTTTAAGCTCATTCCCTTTTGCATAATTTATTAATTGGGATAACTGCAATCTCAATACAGATTAAATGACAGAAAGATACCCGGGATTTGTAAGACTCCCGATGACATTTTTACTGATTTCACTGATGCTTTTATCATTAAATGCCCGTTCGCAGGCACCGCTGGTTGTTCCTAAACTGACAGCCCCGGTCAACCTTGACGGAATACCTGAAGAAGAGGCCTGGCAGTCCGTGCAGGCTTTGCCAATGATTATGTATACACCTGTATTCGGGAACGATCCGACTGAAATATCTGTTGTAAAGATCGCTTACGATAATCATTATTTCTACGTATCCGGCATATTTAACTTCAAGAATCCTGATGATCTGAGGGCTTTCAGCAAGAAAAGGGATTATGCTTTCCCAAAATGCGACTGGATAGGAGTAATAATTGATACTTTCAACGACAGGCAAAATGCCGTGATGTTCTGGACAAACCCCAATGGATTACGTACCGAAGGAACGCTTCAGAATGATGTGGTTGACTCTAATACTGATATGAATTTCAGCTGGAACACCTTCTGGGATGTGAAATCTTCAATAAATGAAAAAGGATGGTCAACTGAAATGAGAATTCCTTTTTCAAGCCTGAGGTTCCAGGTTAAAGAAAATAAAACCTGCATGGGTCTGACTGTTGTAAATTACAGTCCTGCTAAATCTGAATGGATCAGTTTTCCGGGAATCCCCCCGGATATTGCCAACTCTTTGTGGAAGCCTTCGAAGGCCACGCTGATAGAATTCAGTGGTCTTAAGCCTGAAAGACCCGTTTATATAACTCCATATGTTACCGGAGGCATCGGGCAGGTAAATGAGTTAAATGAGGAAAGCGGGGAATACAAGATGGCAACTAGTCCCAAATATGATGCAGGACTTGACGCGAAATACAGTCTCACAAACAATCTCACTCTTGATGTGACTCTGAATACAGATTTTGCCCAGGTTGAGGCCGATGACCAGAAAATTAATCTTACCCGCTATTCTCTCTATTTTCCTGAAAAGAGGGTTTTCTTCCAGGAAAAGGCTGATGTCTTTGATTTTTCCTTCCTCGGAGGAAACAACCTGTTCTACAGTCGCAGGATAGGATTGTTTGACGGCAACCCCGTCAGGATCTATGGCGGCGTCCGGATGACCGGAAGAATAAATAACTGGGACATCGGAATACTGGATATGCAGACAGCACGCTTTGATGAGAATCCGTCAGAAAACTTCGGGATCTTCAGAACAAAAAGAAGTCTCTTTAACCAGAATTCATTTGTGGGCGGAATGGTCACAAGCAGACTCGGAACTGACGGCAGTTACAATATGGCTTACGGAGTTGACGGTCAGTTCCGCGTAGTTGGCGACGAATTTATGACGATTAAATGGGCACAGACATTCGAGAATGATTCCGTCAATAAGTTGTTTGATATTTCTCCCTCCCGCTTCCTGTTTGAATGGCAAAGAAGGAAAATACAGGGATTTGCCTATGATCTTGTTTACACCTGGTCAGGGGCGCAGTTTAATCCGGGTATTGGCGTTGAGGTAAAGGATAATTACCAGGGCATAAGGGCAATTTTGCAGTACGGATGGTTACCGGAAGGCGATATTTTTATCAGGTACCACAATGTTTCTCTGACTGCCTATAATTTTTGGAATACATCAACCGGATTGCATGAGACGGACAACGGGATATTGAAATGGAGTTTCGAGGCAAAAAAGGGCTTTTACGGGAACATTGCCGCCAACTGGTTTCTTGAAGATATATATGACACCCTGTCACTTGGAAATGAACAGGCATCAGCTCCCCCCGGGAGGTATTCATTTACATATATAAGTGCGTTGTACGGCACCTCGGGTGCTCATGCTCTTTCTTCCGAGTTCACTGCTGAAGCCGGAAGATTCTATGATGGATGGAAGATTTCTTTATCTGCAAGCCCCAGACTCAGCATTGGTGCAGGGTTTGACCTTGGGCTGACTTATTACCTTGACTATGTTAATTTCTCCTCGAGGGATATGAGTTTCACGAATCACATCCTTGGTGTCAGGGGATTGCTGACGGTGACAACAAAAACTTCTCTTACGGCATTTGTCCAGTATAATACTGCTGTAAATAAGATAGTGACAAATGTGAGGTTCAGGTATAACCCGCGGGAAGGAAACGATTTTTATATTGTCTATGATGAGGGTCTTAACTCCTCGCTCTCAAGGGAAACACCCAGGCTTCCCCTATCTGCAGGCAGAACCCTGTTGCTAAAGTATACATATACATTCCGGTTCTGAACAATAGGTTATCTGCAGCCTCCATAGTCTGATTTTTTTGTAACTTGTAGAAAACTGTGGACTTTTGAAGCCAGTTGCTCTCATATTGCTTCTCATGTCAGGGTGTCATTGCTCAGGTCAGCGTGACACCTATGAGGCAGACCGCAGGCGTATGGTTGAGACCCAGATAGTGGCACGCGGGATAACGGATGCTGCCACCCTGAGAGCCATGAGGACTGTCCCGCGCCACCTGTTTGTGCCACCGGAAGCATCCAGAAATGCCTACACAGACGGCCCGGAGCCAATTGGTTATGGACAAACCATCTCCCAGCCCTTCATCGTTGCTTACATGACTGAACTGGTCAGACCGGCGAAAGGAAAAACTGCGTTGGAGATAGGTACCGGATCAGGATACCAGGCAGCCATTCTGGCTGAGATAGTTGACACAGTATATACAATTGAGATAGTACCTGAACTGGCAATAGAATCATCGGCCAGGCTGAAGATACTTGGATATCAGAATATTGTTGCCAGATATGGAGATGGCTACATGGGATGGTCTGAACATGCTCCATTTGATATCATTCTAGTAACTGCTGCTACCGATCATATCCCTCAGCCACTTATAGACCAGCTTGCAGAGAACGGAAGGCTTGTCATGCCTGTTGGGGATCCTTCCAGTGTGCAGCAGCTGATATTACTGACAAAGAGAAAAGGAAAAATCATAGAAACACGGCTGGAGCCTGTCAGGTTTGTACCGCTAAAAAGGCTCAGATAGAGATCATAATTCGCTCTGCGTTTATCCTGACAATATCTCTGTATTCTCGCTGAAAATATCTATTTTTAGTAATCAGTTTGTCTCTTCAAGAATTTAATGAATGGGCTATCTTAATGTCTTTGTAACATTAATCATTCCACTGTTGTTACGGTTGACAGCTTTTCCTGTGCCCCGGGATCAGGATATTGACACTGCATCGATAAACAGGCAGACACATGAGGCATACATGACAGCCAGGAGTAATCCCGATCTTGCCATCAGGAACGCTCACTGGGCATTGTCCGCCTCATGGGAGATTGACTACAAAAAAGGGATTGGTGATGCCAGCCTGGCCCTGGGTATGGCCTATTTTTCCAGGCATGATTCCGGCGACAGTGCCGCCTGGTATAATTTCCAGGCAATAGACATATATAATGAAACAGGAGATTTGACCGGTAAGGGCCGTGCAAATTACTGCCTAGCCTATGTATACAGCCTGAAAGGTATGCTTGACGAATCCGAAGAGTATAGCAGGCTAAGTCTTGACAATTTTGAAAAAGCCGGCGATAAAAGGGGCATGGTAAATTCACTGAGTGTCCTTACCTACCTGGCAAGGCACAGGAGTGATTTTGATGGTGCACTTGAAATGACCACCAGGGCAATTGAGACAGCAAGGTCAATAAACGACACTGTCCCCCTGGCGGATGCCCTAAATACACTAGGAAATATATATAAAGACAAGTTGTTGTTCGACAGGGCAATTCAGTCCTATTTCGAAGCTCTGAAGCTCTGGGAGCGTAAAAATGATTCTGCCGGACTCGCTATTGCTTATGGCTCTATTGGACTTATGTATTATTATCAGAAAGAATATGATAAAGCATTAGAGTATAACTTCAGAAAAGCTCCAATATCAGAACGGAAAGGCGACCTGTGGGAGCTTAGCAAATGCCTGAATAATATATCCCAGATATATTCTGCACGTAACCAGCATGATAGTTCAATCTTTTTCCTGAGAAAAAGTCTGTATCTGAATGAAAAAATGAACTACTCGTCAGGGATTGCATCTGCATGTTCTAATATTGCAACAACCTATTTATTACAAGGTAAAATCGACTCGGCTAATCATTATATTTCAAAATCAGTAAATATCGCCAGGAGCTTAAATGATTCAGATCTGCCATCATATCTAACTACTCTCGGTCACGTTCAGAGGGTGAGGAAGAATTATGACGAAGCCCTGCATAATGCCCTTAATGCTTATGAAATGGCTAAGGAACAAAATGCTCCAATTGTGATTTCTGCTGCAGCCAGCCTGATCAGTGATATTTACATTGAGACAGGAAGGAAAGACCTTGCTTTTGACTACATGAAAGAGTATTTTATAACCAATGAAAAAATAAACCAGACAGAGGCAAAAAAGCAGCTGGCAGAACTTCTCACCCGTTACGAAACAGAGAAGAAAGAACAGCAGATAAAAATACTTGAACAGACCAATCTATTGAAAGAAAACAGGATCCAACTCCAGCTTTTAATCATCGGGATAATGATCCTGACTGGCTTAATAATTATATCCTCAAGCTGGCTGTGGATAAGAAACAAGAATCAGCAGCTGCGACGAATGAATGAACAATTGCAGTTCTTCATTATCAGACTGGAGCAACAGGATAAAAAAACCGAACAAGAAGAATCCGCTCTTGAACCCTGTGAAATGTATAAAAAATGGGGACTGACAGAGAGAGAGAGTGAAATATTGTATTACCTCGGCATTGGAGGTTCAAATACAATTATCGCTGAAAAATTATTTATATCAGATAATACTGTCAAATTCCATATCAAGAATATCTATCTCAAACTCGATGTAAAAAACCGGATCCAGGCACTTCTCAGATGCAAAAATGATCAATCCCTGATTGCCTGACACCTCTCCCAGCTTTACACTTCTGATTTCCGAATTTTATATTTCCTTCCTGATTTTAGTCAAAACTACCCGTTAGGGTAGGACGGCGCGTACCCTCTATACCTAATTTTATAAGCACAAATGAGTTTTTCAGGTGAAAACCCGGATGGTCATAACAGCATTTGAAGAAAAGGTTTTGCTTCTGTTGAAGGGAGGTCTTACCAATAACAGTATTGCAACAGTATTGGAAAAATCACCCGATACCATAAAATACCATCTGAAAAATATTTATAAAAAACTCGGCGTCGGAAACCGGGTAGAGGCAATAAACAAATTCAACGAATTAATAAAAATCAAAAGATGAGATTATGAAAACAGTGATGATTTTTTTAATTGCATGCGGACTGTTATTATGTCAGGCTCAGCCTGCAAAAGCGCAGGTCAAAGACCCTGTAAAAAAAACTGAAAAAGAGGGTGA
>JAQBHM010000200.1:0-3395 GCA_032127795.1 Bacteroidales bacterium
GACCCTGCCGGGCCGCAAGCCCTCTGCGAGAGTTTCAGTCATTATTGCCTGCCGCAATGAGGAGACATCCATAGCTGCACTGCTGAAAAGCCTTGTTTGTCAGGATTATCCCGTTGATCTGTTAGAGATAACGGTAGTAAATGATAACTCAACCGACAGAACCCCGATCATTGTAAGTGAGTTTATATCAGAGTACTGTAAGAAGTCATCTCCCAGTATCCGGTTAATATACAATCCGCATGCGGGTAAGAAAAGTGCCATACGGTACGGCGTTGAAAAGTCATCCGGGGAATTTATTCTGACGACAGATGCCGACTGTACTGTAGGACCTGGATGGGTAAGCGCCTATGCCTGTTATTATGGGGCTACAGGAAGTGATATGATACTGTCAGGGGTTTATGAGAGTGGCTCAAAGGGCTTTCTGTCGCATTTTGGCATCTATGAGTTTGATGCTTTGCAGGGAGTTACGGAGGCTACAGCCAGGGCAGGATTTCCTGTGATGTGTAACGGTGCCAATATGGGATTCCGGAGGGATACATATCTGAAGCACTCTGGTCAGCTTCATGATGATCTTCCGTCGGGTGATGACATGTTTCTTCTGCACTCTGTCAGGCGTGCCGGTGGGATTATCAGGTATCTCTCCGACAGGGCGGCGGCGGTGAATACCGCAGCTGCGGTATCGGTTGCGGCGCTGCTGCGGCAGCGTGTGCGCTGGGCCTCCAAGGCCGGGCGTTACCGTGACCCTGCCACCCTCACTCTCGCCGCAACCACGGCGGCGTGCCACGCCGCCGTCACCGCCGCCGCCGCCATTTCACTCTTCGTGCCATCATTCATGCCTGTACTGGCAACCACCCTTGCAATACGTATTATCCCCGACTATCTTGTCACCGCCCATGCCATGAAAAAAAGAGAGGAGCACCTGCCCCTCTTCCCGTTTATCATTATGGATATCCTATATCCATTCTGGTTCATCACCGTCGGCCTCCTCGCCCTGCTTCCGCCCATGAGAGAGTTCGGCCGCCGTACAAATATCAGTTACCCTCCGCAAGTACCTTGATGCGCATCAGACGTATCTCTTCCTCTTCAAACTCACCGGACAGCTCCCTGATAGCCTCCTCCACGGAACCCGTCTCCGCCTCCTCCATGAAATATGAATATATATCCTGCTGGCGGTCCTCATCAATAACCGCACTTATATAATAGTTAATGTTCAGCTTAGTCCCTGAAGCCACAATGGCCTCTATCTCACCCAGCAGATCCTCCGTCTCCAGACCCTTGGCATCAGCAATATCCTCCAGTGGCATCTTCCGGTCAATGCTCTGAATTATATAAACCTTCAGTCCCGACTTGTTCACCACAGATCTGACAACCATGTCCTGCGGCCTTATGATCTCCTTGTCGGCAACATAATCCTTTATCACGTCAATCACCTCGGCACCGTACCGTTGTGCTTTGCCCGCACCTATACCGGTGATGTTCTGCAGCTCCTCCATCGTCACAGGGTACTGTATGGCCATCTCCTCAAGCGATGGATCCTGGAAAATATTGTACGGAGGTTGTCCTGCCTGCTTGGCTATCTTTCTCCTCAGATCCTTAAGAATGCTCAGCAGTTCCTCATCAGCAGCAGCTGTCCGTGCCCCGAAAGAAGATTCCTCATCTTCAGAATCAGTATAATCATGATCCTCATTCAGCATGAAACTCTGAGGTTGATCAAGAAACTGCTGTCCCTTGGGTGTCAGCCCCAGAAGTCCGTAATTCTCAATATCCTTTGTTAACAACTTATTGATCAGAGCCTGCCGTATCACCATGTTCCAGAAGCGCTCATCCCTCTCCTCATCTATGCCGAAGGTCTCAAGCTTATGGTGCTTGTATGACTTTATGGCGGAGTTGAGGGTTCCTGCAAGAATCTTTGCTATATGGTCAGCCTTGTGCTTCTCTTTTACTGCCATTACCGTTTCGAGAACGTTCACCACATAATCACTGCCCTCAAACTGTGTCTTCGGATGAAGACAGTTGTCACATGCCTCGCAGTTGTCCTGATCATATTCCTCACCGAAATAGTGGAGCAGCAACCTTCGCCGGCAGGTAGACGACTCAGCATAGGATACTGTCTCAAGCAGCAGCTGCTTTCCTATCTCCTGTTCGGCAATAGGCTTGCCCTGCATGAATTTCTCAAGTTTGACTATGTCATCATAACTGTAATATGCTATACAGCGCCCCTCACCTCCGTCGCGGCCGGCGCGCCCTGTCTCCTGGTAATAACCCTCAAGACTCTTGGGCATATCATAATGAATAACATACCTTACGTCAGGCTTGTCAATGCCCATCCCGAAGGCAATGGTGGCCACTATCACGTCAACCTCCTCCATCAGGAACTTATCCTGGTTTGATGAACGCGTCTGAGAGTCCATGCCTGCATGATATGCAAGCGCCTTAATATCATTCACCTTCAGCGTCTCAGCCAGTTCCTCCACCTTTTTGCGGCTGAGGCAATATATTATGCCTGACTTGCCTGAATTGTTCTTTATGTACCTGATGATCTCCCGTGCAGCATCCTGCTTTGCTTTAACCTCATAATAGAGGTTCGCCCTGTTGAATGACGACTTGAAGGAATCCGCCTCAATGATACCAAGGTTTTTCATGATATCATGCTGAACCTTCGGTGTAGCTGTGGCTGTGAGAGCAATTATCGGCGCCCGCCCGATGGTGTCAATGATCGGTCGTATGCGGCGGTACTCCGGCCTGAAATCATGCCCCCACTCAGATATACAGTGAGCCTCGTCAACAGCATAGAATGACACCTTCACACTCCTCAGAAAATCAATGTTCTCCTCCTTGGTGAGCGACTCGGGAGCTACATAGAGAAGCTTGGCTTTCCCATCTGTAACATCCTGCTTTACTTTTGTTATTGCACCCTTGGTGAGGGAAGAGTTCAGAAAATGTGCTACATCATCAGTGGTGTTGAAATTGCGCATGGCATCAACCTGATTCTTCATCAGCGCAATAAGCGGTGAGATCACTACCGCAGTACCCTCCATCATCACCGCAGGAAGCTGGTAGCATAATGACTTGCCTCCGCCGGTTGGCATAAGCACAAACGTATCCTTACCCTCAAGAACACTCTTTATGATCTCTTCCTGATTCCCCTTGAAAGTATCAAAACCGAAGTAACGCTTCAGATAATCGTGAACAGATTTATCGTTGTACATCACATTACCCTCTTTATCCCCAATCTGTAAACTTATTTATTGCTCAATAAATTAAAGATACTATTTTCCTGCTAATAAACCCTATCACATATTTCAAAATTAACTTTTTTTATATGGTAAATCAATTATTTTCACGCTTAATTAAAACCCTGAATCTTCCCATCCACAATATTTACACTATTGTTT
>JAQBHM010000201.1:0-11901 GCA_032127795.1 Bacteroidales bacterium
CTGAAACGTCTGGATTTTATTGCCCTCATGGCCTCTTCTTCCCTTTCCGACCAGGGATCAATCATGTTCAGAACCTCACCCCACCCGGGAAAGCCACCTACGTTTTTATCATCTATAAATATATCTGCATTTATCTTCCTGGGAGTATTCTCATCCCATTTCTCCTCAGGGTAGTTTTTGTTAACCGCATAGAACTCAATTCCTTTCGCCCTGCAATATTCAACTGCCTCAACAAGCTCCCTGCCGGAACGGAAGGTCCAGAGTATGAGCAGGGCCCCGCGCTTCTGCAACTCCTTGAGAGTGATAAAGGCAAAGAGTACCTCCTTGCCTATTGCAGGATACTCATGCTCCACTATGGTGCCATCAAAATCAACCGCAATCTTTATGTTTATCAGATTCTTCATAATACCTGATGCAAAATAAACAATTATCAGGAGCATAAGCAACATACGCCACCTATTTGCACAGGCAGAAGACTCACCTATTGTCTGAAATAATGTAATTTTGCAGGCGTGCTTCATTTTAAAGCTGATGAAAAAATATATTCCTAACTCAATCACCCTGCTCAACCTCATATCAGGTTTCATTGCAACAATCTTTGCCTCAAAGGGTTATATTGGCGAGGCCTGTTTTTTTATTATGGCCGGAATGGTCTTTGACTTTGCTGACGGTTTTTCAGCCCGGTTGCTTAAGGCTTATTCAGACATAGGCAAAGAGCTTGACAGCCTGGCTGATGTCATCACTTTCGGAGTGGCTCCCGGTGCCATCCTGTTTTTTCTCCTTACCGGCAACGGTCTTCAGGATGTGCCTGCAATAATTCTGGCATCAGCACTCCCGGCAGCGTCAGCCTTAAGACTTGCAAAGTTCAATAATGATACTGAGCAGAGTACATCATTCAAAGGGATGGCGACGCCTGCAAGCGCATTCACCGTTGTAGCTTTTGTCATAGCCTCACTATACAGTGACTATGCATTGTTTGACTCTCTTCTCTACTCCGGATGGTTTGTAACCGGTCTTTCTATTTTTCTTGCAGTTATGATGCTAACCAATCTCAGGATGTTCTCATTGAAGTTCTCTCACCTGAGATTCAAGGGTAACGAGGAGAGATACCTGTTTGCAGCTGTCTCTGTTTTGCTTGTAGTTCTTCTCGGTCTGGCATCCGCCCCCCTGATAATGATTTCATATATCCTTATCTCCCTGATTTTTAATACATTCAGGCGCACCGGGACAATGGCCTGACATGCGTAACTTATCCATGACCTTATCCTGGCAGCGTATTGATTCCTCGTGTATCACCTTAATAAGGTGTTCAATGAAATCTTTTTCCAGTCCTGCATGTACTCCGTGCTCAACACGCGACTGTAAGATCTCAAGCCATCTGTCAAGCTGAAACACAGTCACATTCTCCCGGCACTTGAACTCGCCCATTTTCCCGGAGATATTCATCCTTGTGGCTACAAGCTCTATTATCTGGTGATCTATTGAGTCAATCCTGGCACGCAGCTCGTCGAGTTGGTTTTTGAATCCCAGGTCGTCTGAGGAGGGAGTGCGGAAGATAAGGTTCTTCATCATAGACTCAAACCCTTTCGGATCAAGCTGCTGATCCCGGTCGCTGAGAGCCTCTTCAGGGTTAATGTGCACCTCTATCATCAGTCCTCCCATGTTCATATCAAGAGCCTTCTGGGATACTAAGGGTACAAGGTCGGCCCTGCCGCTCATATGGCTTGGGTCACAGATGACAGGCAGGGATGGTACGCGGCTGCGCAGCTCTATAGCCAGCTCCCATTTGGGTATGTTACGGTATTGGGTGATCTCATATGGAGTAAAACCCCGGTGCACTCCTGCCAGTTTACGGATACCGTGAGCATATAGCCTTTCAACAGCCCCCAGCCACAGTTCCAGGTCAGGTCCCAGGGGATTCTTTACCATTACCGGTAAAGATGTGCCCTGCAGTGCATTAGCTATCTCGTCAACGGAGAAAGGATTGGATACGGTACGTGCACCGAGCCACACCACATCAATGTTATGTTTCAGACACTCTTCAACATGCTTCGGTGATGCCACCTCCACCGCCATGGGCAAGCCAGTCTCCTGTTTTGCAGCCTGCAGCCATTTAAGGGCATGGGTGCCCTCCCCGCCGAAGGCCCCGGGTCGTGATCTCGGTTTCCAAATACCTGACCTGAACAGGTGCACCATGCCTGTGGATTTCAGTGCCCTGGCAGTGGCCATCACCTGCTTCTCACTCTCTGCACTGCACGGCCCTGCTATTATCAGCGGCCCCTGACCAAATCCCCACTCTTCCAACGCCTCAATATCCATAATGCTGATCTGTATTTATAGTTCCCGGAAGATTTTTTCAGTAAACATGCTCATTCTCTGACATCTCACCTGCAGTGATCCGGGTGCGGTTCAGTGAGCTCCATGCAAACCAGATATAAAGTAAAACAAAAGGTATGATGAATGAGACATAGAACATTGTCTTCAGGGTGAAATGACTTGATGAGGCCTTCTCCAATGTCAGGGAACTCTGAAGATGCGTTGAGGAGGGATAAAACGATGAATCACCGTAACCCGCCATGAAAAACAGCGCCATAACCACTGCAACAGTCCCGAATCCGGCATACCATATTGACTTGCGCGAGTTGCGAAAAATGCCCAGGTAAAGAGAAACTAGCACCAGAATCACCCCGGCAATGAAAAAAACAAGAGTGAAAGTGCCGGATAAAAGCATATGCAGATAATGCTGTCTTACTACCGTTACTTCACCGGTTGAGCCGTTTACGGCATACCCCTTGCCTGCCATCAGAAAACCCATAAATGAGAGAAAGAAGACCAGGAAGGGTACGGCGTTATGCACAAGCGCTTTTCTTATCCTTATTAACAAGTCATCATCATCTATGTTGTTTGCCAGGTACATCAGTCCAAGTACCCTTGCCAGGAACAACACTGCAAGGCCCATCAGCAGGTTGACATGATTTATCAGTGCCTCCAGTCCGTGCCATCCGGTGCCCCACGTGACCCGGTTGAAAAGGTCCAGGGAAAAGTCTGACCCGGTAAAGAAGGTTGCCACAGCTGTTCCTATAAGGAAGGGGCCCAGACAACCGTTGATAAGGAGAAAGCTGTCAAAGACCTTTTTACCAAAAACATTTGACGGCTTTGATCTGAATTCATAAGCCACTGCCTGAATAATAAAGCTGAAGAGTATAGCCATCCATACCCAGTATGCGCCCCCGAAACTGGTGGCGTAAAAGAGGGGAAAAGATGCAAAAAACGCCCCGCCAAAGGTCACCAGGGTTGTGAAAGTGAACTCCCACTTACGGCCAAGTTAATTGACGATCATGTAACGCTTAATATCGGTTCGCGGTATATAAAATATAAACGACTGCCCTCCCTGGACAAACATCAGGAAGACAAGCAGTCCCGCAAGAAGTGATATTATCATCCACCAGTAATCCTGGAGGAATATGTGTGAAATCATTGCTGTCATAGTCATCTCCTCCTAGTGTTTTGGTCCGTTCTTAATCTGCCTTAACATTATTGAGATCTCGGCTGTCAGCAAAGCAGTGAAGAGTACAGCAAAGAGCCAGAAAGTAACCTGAACGGCCCCGGTACTGATATTGGAGACGCCCACATTGACGGGCATCAGATTCTGTATTATCCACGGCTGACGCCCCATTTCACTCACAATCCACCCGAGCTCACTTGCGAGATAAGCCAGGGGAATAGAGAGCAGGGCTAGCCAGAGGAACCAGCGGTAGCGCTGCAGCTGATCACGTCTGTACAGGAAGAGGGCCGTGGCAAACAGTGCGATGAAGAGGAACCCGAGGCCCACCATTATCCGGAAACTGTAAAAAGTGGCCGGCACCGAAGGGATGACCTGCCACGGATGTGTGAAATATGAGTAGCCGAAATAACGGAAGTAGTTTTCAGTAAAGTCACTGTCAGCAAATTTAGCTGCCAGTGATGCCTGGGAGACGGTGTCTCCTATCTCTTTGGCCATTTTATAATCTATCAGCACCTGGCGCGCATATTTACCGCGTTCTATCATCTCATTAACCGAGATAATACCCATGTCCGGATTCCCGTTCACCAGGTCTTTTATTCCCGGCACGTAACCGTCACTCTTTCCGGTTGTCATTACCGAGAGAAGCTTGGGGATCTCTATCCTCATTTTTATATCATAAACAGCCTGCTCGCCCATCTTCTCCTCTTTTGCACTCAGAACACCGATGACAGTCAGTCCGGCTTCGCTTTTACCCTCATATAATGCCTCCATGGCTGCAAACTTAACAGGCTGGACCTTTGCTATTGTACGAGCCGAACTGTCACCTGTCATGGCAACAAGCAATGATGAGGCCAGCCCGAAGATACCTGCTATATAAATGCTTTTTTTGGCCATTAACTCCTCACGGCGGCGAATGAGGAACCATGCACTGATTCCTACAACAAACACCGAAGCCAGGACAAAGCCGGAAGTAACCGTATGTGTAAACTTGTCAATGGCTACCGGATTAAAGACCACATCCCTGAAACTGTTCATCTCATTACGGGCGGTGTCAGGATTGAAAACCATTCCCACAGGATTTTCCATCCATGCATTGGCGATGAGGATCCAGAGTGCTGAGAGGTTTGCTCCTATTGCCACCAGCCAGGTAGAGACAAGGTGAAACTTTTTGCTGACTTTGTTCCATCCGAAGAACATTACTGCCACAAAAGTTGACTCAAGGAAGAAGGCAAGTATCCCCTCTATAGCCAGTGGGGCTCCGAAAATATCTCCTACAAACCACGAATAATTTGACCAGTTGGTACCGAACTCAAATTCCAGAATTATTCCGGTAGCAACCCCGATGGCGAAGTTGATTCCAAAGAGAGTCATCCAGAATCTTGTGATCCTCTTCCAGGTCTCGTCACCTGTACGGACATAGATGGTCTCCATGAACGCAAGTATGAACGAGAGCCCCAGAGTGAGAGGCACAAATAGCCAGTGATAGATCGCAGTAAGGGCGAACTGTGCCCTGGACCAGGCTACAAGAGAGAGGTCTAAGTTGTCAATCATTTTTTATCTGTTTCCTGTTAATTGTTCAATCACATAGTTGCTCCGTTCATCATCAGAGTCAAAGTTGGTCCTGAGAAAATCAGGAAAGAAAAAGAGTTTAAGAATTAGGAATATAATTCCCAGTTTGATTATGATTATCAGCCATGCCCTGCGTCCCCACCATGACATTGTTCTGAAACCGTCATAATAGAAATGGAACAGTTTATTTATGGCTGTTGCAAAACGCGTCATTGGACTTCATCTTTGAACTCCTCATCAAGGCTTGATGTTATCTTTTTGACAGTACTGAAGTTATAAAAGAATTCCCGTGCCAGAACTCTTAAAACAGTATATGCGGGTATAGCCAGTATCATTCCGGGGATTCCCGCGAAACTGCCGGCCATCAGAATTACAACAAAGATCTCCAGAGGGTGAGCACTTACACTTCGGGCATATATCATCGGCTGAAGAATATTATTATCAATAAACTGGGCTGAAGCAACAACTATGCACATGTACAATATGAGCATCCCCACCTCAGGCAGCCCTCCTACTGTGATTGAGGAGGCAAGTCCCATAACAACCACAATGGCACCTCCTATCCAGGGGCCAACATAAGGAATTACATTAAGCACACCTACAATCAAACCCATGACGAGAGCTCTCTGGAATGACATTCCAACAATTGTCATCCCCACCGTCACAATCATCATCACAACTGTGCTTTCCAGGATTATCCCCAGGAAATACCTGATCAGCAGTCGCTTGATGGAGTGAAGAGCCCTTTTTACCTTATCCTCATACTTCTCAGGTATCAGTACCATCAGTGCATCATAAAAGAGGCCCTCATCCTTAAGGAAAAAGAAGGCCATGAATGAAATTGAGAATGCCGCAATCAGCAGGTTGCCAAGCACACTTACAAGTGAACCCATAAAATCCTGTATAAAGGATATATTCAGTATTTCACTGACACGCTGTGCAGCAAAATCATAAATAGACATGTCCGGCGGGAGATCCCTGTTTATCAGGCGCACCAACTGATCCAGCCTTCCCATCTGATTCTGTGCAAGATCTACTATTGACCTGGCATCAATCTTCGATAGAGTGTCTATCTGAGAGGAGATCAAGGGGATAAAGATTGCAAAGAAAAGAATAATAAGCCCCCAGATCAGTATCAGGGTCAGCAATGCACTCAGGGCACGCGGAAACCTGATCTTCCTGAAGTGAATACTGTTGAGCATATCAACAATGGGACGACCAACAAGCGATATTACACCTGCTATGAGAACATATGCAACAATGCTGCGGAAAAACCAGAACAGGTAAACCAGCAATGCAAATCCTACAATAACCAGTACATTACGGAGTGTGGTGTTCATCAGCTGATTTGTTATGGTTATAATAACCTGTTTATAAAGGTAGATGAAACAGACTATTTCTCAAAATTATAAAGAATTCACATTGGAACAACATTTAATTGTAATATGCCACTATGTCAGGCTAACTTAATGAATTACTGCCATAATGGCATCTGGATTCATCTGGCATAATGATTGAAAATATTGGGGTGTAAATGAAATTTAAGTCTAACAATATAAAAAAAGGAGGTAGTTATGTTACCAATGATTACGAGAAGGAGTTACAAACCCTTTACATTCCAGGACTTCTTTAATGAAGATATGTTTCCCACATTAAGCCGCCCCAGCACAAGTCTGCCGGCTGTCAATATCAGGGAAGATGACAAGGCTTTCTATCTGGATCTGGCAGTTCCGGGTATGGATAAAAAAGATCTTCGCATTGAAGTGAAGGATGATGTGCTCACTGTTTCTTCGGAGCATAAGGAGGAAAGACAGGAGGAGCAGGATGGATACAAACGCAAAGAGTTCAGCTACAACTCATTCTGCCGCAGCTTCTATCTTCCGGAAGATGTTAACAGTGAGAAAATCGGAGCGAATTACAAGGATGGGATCCTCAATGTTGAGATACCAAAGCTTGATGAAGACAAGAAGAAGGAGAAAGTCCGTGAAGTGAAGATCTCATAAGAGAACAGATTTCATGAGGTCAAAGAAGGAGGCTGTCTTAAATGGACAGCCTTTTTTTTTAATTCCCGCCGGATGATGACGGTCCATTCTTGTTATTCTTTATTGCCGCCAGTCAGAAGCTGTTGAGCATATCTTTTTCCGTAGTCTCTCAGCGCTTTCTCTTTGTCTTTCTCAGGCACAAATTTATATGCAGCCGGCTCCTCAAAGATCTTAAGCTTCAGGTTTTTCATCATCTCTGCGATGAGCCCTGGTGCCTCACCGCTCCATCCGAATGATCCGAATGATCCGGCGAGCTTGCCCTTGTCACGCAGGGGATTAACCATGGCTGCCATTTTGTATACCGGCAGCAGAGTATTCTGATTTATAGTTGGTGAGCCTATGATAATTCCGTCAGCAACAGTAAGCTTTGAATCTATCTCTCCTATATCAGCGGTTTCTATATCCATAACTTCAACAACCACATTGTCTACCTGTGAGGCCCCTTCGGCAATCAGGTATGCCATATCCCTTGTATAACCATAGGCGGAGATATATGTTATCAATATCCTCTTTTCACCTGTGCCTGTTGTAAGCGCAACATACTCCCCGGCAAGTTCCTTTGTCTGATCCACTATGCTCCTCCAGTTGCTCCGGAGAATCGGACCATGACCAGTGGCAATCATTGAAATATCAAGAAGGCTGATTTTCTCTATGGCCTTTAACATGAATTTGCTGTAGGGCTTTAGTATAACATCAAAGTAGTATCTGAATGAAGCGCTGTAATCGCCTACCTTATCATCAAACATCTCCGGGTGACAGAAGTGAGCGCCGAATGAGTCACAGGTAAAGAGAATCTTCTCCTCCACCAGGTATGTATAAATTGTATCAGGCCAGTGAAGGTTGGGAGCTGCAATGAACTTCAGGGTTTTGTTGCCCAGGTCAAGAGTGTCTCCATCCTTTACCACCATTGATTTAAACGGTTTGTTGACAATATCTGTCAGGTATCTTATTGCGTTACCACTGCCAACAACGACAGCCTGCGGGGCCAGGTCAACCAGTTTACGCATACAGCCTGAATGGTCAGGCTCAGTATGATCCAATATGATGTAGTCAATCTTATCAAGATCTGTTACCTGCCTCAGCTTGCTGAGATATGTTTCACTGAATTTCTCCTTGGCAAGTTCAATGACCGCTTTTTTACGGGCATTTATGAAATATGAGTTATAGGTGGTGCCGGACTCTGTGTGCATAACTATATCAAATACCCTGATATCAGGATCAAGCACTCCAATCCATTTTACATCATCGGTAAGATCTATAATTCTGTTATCCTGTATCATTTCTGTCAACTATAATACTTTCGCAATGACGGTCCTGTTAGCGCGCACCTGCTGAAACATCTGAACATCCACTTCTGTTCCCCACGGCAGAAAGATATCTACTCGTGACCCGAACTTGATAAACCCAAACTCATCACCCTGATGTACCTCGTCTCCCTTTTTCGAGTAAGTCACTATGCGGCGGGCCACGGCACCGGCCACCTGCCTTATGAGAACCTCAGTTCCGTCTGATGATTCAACAACCACGGAGCTCCTTTCGTTCAATTCAGACGACTTGGGGCTCCAGGCCACAATCTTTTTTCCCGGATGATAATTTACATAAGATACTGTTCCTGAGATAGGATAACGGTTGCTGTGCATGTTGAACGGAGACATGAAAATAGATATCTGCAGCCGCATCTCCTTGAAATATTCTTTTTCGAAAGTCTCTTCTATTACAACCACCTTGCCGTCTGCCGGAGCATATATAAGCAGGGGGTTCGGATCCAGCCTCCTGGCAGGTATCCTGAAGAAAAAAAGAATGAAGGCGAAGAAAAGCAATGATCCTGTCAGAAGGATCCAGCGAAGAATAATGTTGCCAGGCCAGAAATAATGTGCTGCTATATTTACTGTTACCAGGATGATAAACACCAGGATAATTATCCTGAAGCCCTCTCTGTGTATTCTGAACCTGTTGCGTCCCATATTAACCGAATAATGCTATGTAAAGATACACCATCGGGAAAGCAACAACAACACTGTCAAACCTGTCAAGGAAACCACCGTGTCCCGGCATGATGCTGCCTGAATCCTTATAACCGAGGCTTCTCTTGAGCATTGACTCGATAAGATCACCCAGTGTTCCCGCCACTGAAATTATAAGGGCAATTATCATCCATCCCATGGTATCTGCCACTCCAAACCATCCGGACATCAGCCGTGCCACTACCAGGGTAAGTAACAATCCTCCGACAAATCCCTCCCATGACTTCTTCGGAGAAATCCTCTCCATAAGGCGGTGCCTGCCAAAAGCAGAACCGCTGAGATAAGCACCCGTATCATTTGTCCAGAGCAGAAGGAAGAACCCTACAATGATGCCAGGAGAAAACTCAATACCCTTCAAGGCGAACAAGGGGTTGAGACCTTCGTGGCCAAAGGCCGAAAAAGGAAACATCGAAATGGGGACCGCAGTATAGAGTATTGAGAAGAACGTATGAGCAAGTGAATCAAAAGGCTTTTCAACCTTCCGGAAAAGTTCAATTATCATTATGAGGGAAAGTACGGGAATAAGAGCTATAAAGCTTTCTCTGGGCAGCCATTCCATGGCAACCATGGTGGAAACGAAATAGAGCAGGAACCCGGTGATGATGCCGGTGATCACCTGAGGTCTGACACCGGTGCTACGCACCATTCTGTAGTATTCATTCTGTGTCCCTGCGAGCATCACCGCCCCAACAAGAAAGAATGAGACAGGGTGCAGCCATAAGCCCCCAAGTACAAAAATTACTATAAAAGCGCCCGTTACAGTACGCCTGATAAGAGTTCCCACGTCAAATGTCCTTAATAATTTCTTTGGCCATGATCACGTTGTCACGGTGCACACAGAGCTCTATATCTCCACCAGAATGGTAAATTTTTTCCCTCTTGTCCAGTGCCACAGCCTCTACATTATTGTCCCTGAGAAGTTCAATGGCTATCTGACACATGAACTCATCAGTGAATCTTGCTATGACAACCCACTCATTCTCCATTATTCACTTCCGGCAGGCACATCAGGGCTCTTGTCCTCTTCTGTTGTCTTTTTCTCTGTTGCCCTTGTCTTTTTCTTCACTTTCACGGCCCCGGTCTCTTTCTTCACTTTCACGGTCCCGGTCTCTTTCTTCACTTCCGCTGCACTGGTCTCTTTCTTCACTTCGACAGTCACGATCCCCTTATCACCCTTTCTCTTTCCGAAAATGCGCTCAAGATCCTCACTGAAGATCACCTCCTTTTCAAGCAGCTGCTCGGCAAGTTGTGTCAGTCCTACAATGTTGGCTGAGATAACCTCCCTGGCTTTGTTATACGACTCCTCAATAATTTTCTTGACCTCATGGTCAATCAGTTCTGCAGTCTTCTCACTGTAAGGTTTGGAGAATCCGTAGTCAGATTGCCCTGATGAATCATAGAAACTCAGGTTACCCACCTTTTCAGACATCCCAAAGAAAGCCACCATGGCATAGGCCTGCTTGGTCACCTTTTCCAGGTCACTCAAGGCGCCTGTGGAAATTTTGCCTATTACAAGCTCCTCTGAAGCTCTACCTCCAAGTGCATATGCCAGTTCGTCCATTATATGCTCACGTGTAGAGATTGATCTCTCTTCCGGGAGGTACCATGCAGCACCAAGGGCCTTTCCCCTGGGAATGATTGTAACCTTGAGAAGGGGACTGGCGTGTTCAAGGAGCCAGCTTACAGTTGCATGGCCTGCCTCATGATATGCTATTGTTCTCTTCTCTTCAAGGGAGATGATCTTGTTTTTCTTCTCCAGCCCGCCGATGATCCTGTCAACTGCGTCCAGAAAATCCTGCTTCTCAACTGAGGTCTTGTTACGCCTGGCAGCTATGAGGGCCGCTTCATTACATACATTGGCTATGTCAGCCCCGGAGAAACCCGGTGTCTGTTTGGCCAGGAATGCGATGTCAAACCCCTCGTCCAGCTTGATAGGCCTCAGGTGTACCTTAAAGATGGCTTCTCTCTCTTTTATGTCAGGAAGCTCAACGCTTATCTGGCGGTCAAAGCGGCCGGCCCTGAGAAGAGCTTTGTCAAGTATGTCAGCCCTGTTTGTGGCTGCAAGAATAATGACCCCGCTGTTGGTGCCGAACCCGTCCATTTCAGTAAGCAGCTGGTTGAGTGTATTCTCCCTCTCATCATTGGAACCGAAGTTGGGGTTACGTCCCCTGGCGCGACCCACAGCATCAATCTCATCAATGAATACAATACACGGCGCCTTCTCCTTTGCCTGGCGGAAGAGATCCCTCACGCGCGACGCTCCCACACCTACAAACATCTCAACAAAATCGGACCCGGAGATGGAGAAGAAGGGGACATTTGCCTCACCTGCAACAGCTTTGGCCAGGAGTGTCTTACCGGTTCCCGGAGGGCCGACCAGTAAGGCTCCCTTTGGTATCTTGCCTCCCAGTGAGGTATATTTCTTGGGGTTCTTGAGGAAGTCAACTATCTCCATCACTTCGGTTTTAGCTTCTTCAAGACCTGCTACATCATTGAAATTGATCTTCACATGAGTGTCCTTGTCAAAGATCTGAGCCTTGGACTTGCCCACGCTGAATATGTTGCCGGCCCCGCCGCCGCCTGCGCCGCCGGACATTCGCCGCATGATATATACCCAGACCACCACAAGCACCAGCAGCGGCAGAATAAAACTCAGGAATGTACCCAGGTAATCTTTCCGCGTGATGTATTCAGGGTGTATCAGCTCATCTTCATTGTACCCTGCCTTCAGCTGTATATCATTGAAAAAGGTCTCAAAAAG